>CAMDWT010000126.1 GCA_945877505.1 Crenothrix polyspora | reverse complement strand
ATAGGTTCTTTTGTCACATCAACACCCGCAAAAATTTTTGAGGTTTCCGCTATTCCCGGCAAACGTTCTTGAATAAGCGCTGGATCAAGATGTTCAATATGTAAATAAATATGATCTTTAAGTTTACCAACGCCACGTCCTTCTTGAATCTCTATCGTCATGGCACGACTCACCACATCACGTGAAGCGAGATCTTTTGCATGAGGCGCATATCTTTCCATGAACCTCTCACCTTCTGAATTAGTCAGATAGCCACCCTCACCTCTTACACCTTCAGTAATTAAGCAGCCTGAGCCATAAATACCGGTCGGATGAAACTGAATAAACTCCATATCTTGTAGGGGCAAACCGGCACGTAAAACCATAGCATTGCCATCGCCCGTTACCGTGTGGGCCGACGTACAAGAAAAATAACTACGGCCATAGCCACCTGTTGCAAGCACAGTAACATGTGCTTTGAATAAATGTAGCGAGCCATCATCAAGACACCATGCCAAGACGCCCCGGCATTCATCATTTTCCATGATCAAATCAAGTACTATATATTCAACAAAAAACTCTGCCTTATGCTTTAAAGCTTGCTGATACAACGTATGTAAAATGGCATGACCGGTTTTATCGGCTGCAGCGCAAGTTCGCTGCGCTTGGCCTTTGCCGTAATGCGTCGTCATACCCCCAAAAGCGCGTTGATAAATCTTGCCCTCCGATGTTCTGGAAAAAGGGACGCCGTAATGTTCAAGTTCAATAACCGCCGCCATGGCTTCTCGGCACATATACTCAATGGCATCTTGGTCGCCCAACCAATCTGAACCTTTCACCGTATCGTACATATGAAAGCGCCAATCATCTTCTCCCATATTACCTAAAGCCGCACTAATACCCCCTTGAGCGGCAACAGTATGGCTACGCGTAGGAAATACTTTAGTAAGACACGCTGTTTTTAAACCTTTTTCGGCCATGCCGAAAGTAGCACGAAGACCCGCACCGCCAGCCCCTACAACAACTACATCATAATTGTGTTCAATAATTTTATAATCTGCAGACATACGTTACCCTATCAAAAGTGAACGAAACACCGCAATCAAAGCCGCTAGTGCTAACATTAAAAAACTTAAGTTTATCGTCCAGACTGCGATTATTTTATACCCGTCAGAAGCAATATAATCTTCGATAACCACCTGCACCCCCAGCGCAGCATGATAAAAAACAGCCACTATCCAAGCAACGATACACAGTGTATTCAAGGGACTCGTTAACCATGCAAGCGTTTCTTGAAAAGGGGCTGTAAAACTCAATTTGAGAAAAGTCACTAACCAAAAAGATAAGGGTATCAATGCAACCGCGGTAACACGCTGCATCCACCAATGAGACGTGCCTGTTTTTGCAGAACCTAAACCGATGACATTAGCTAAAGGTGATCTATATTTCATAAAGTTAGTATATGAATAAAGTAACGAGTGTTAGGACTAACGAAACACTTAGCTCTATCAAAGCATAACGATTAAGCGTCTCACGGGAAAAACTTTTACCAATATCCCAACACAAGTGACGCACGCCATGACACAAATGAAAGAAAAGTGCGTAAATAAAGCCCCAATAAATTAGTTTTATCAGCCCTATATTTGCAAACCTCTGCATCGCAGAATAAGTCGCAGCCCCGCCAGCTAGAGCATAAACAATATAAACAAAAAAAATCAGTCCGACTGATAACATAACGCCAGTCAAACGATGTGATATTGAAATAATACCTGTTAAGGGTAATCGGTAAACTTGTAAATGCGGAGAAGTGGGCCTGTTATTTATTTTTGCCATGGTAATATCCAGTTATTATTTTCATCAAAATCAATACAACAGCCCCTACCTCTAAAAAGCTTTCTGTATATACCCACGTTTTTTCATCTATCTGATTGAGTTTATGTTGACTCAATGATGTAAAAATATGACATTAAGATTGCTCTAACGATAGGAACTTCTTTTCATTGTCTATTGAAAAACACTTACCACAACATTCTATATACTATTTGATACTGTTTCTGACGAGAAACAGCTTAGACACAAGCTATAAACTTGTGTCTAGAAACGATTAGCCAATTTAATCACGATCTTTTTGTGTTATGTTGCCATTGTAATCGACGATAACACTCCAATCATTCCCTGAGGAATTGACCGTCAAATCATATTCTTCGCCTGGACCATTTGGATTAACGACTAATATTGCATTTTTAATGGTGTAGGTATTAAAAGCCGCTTTTAAACTATCATACCCAGCCGCAGGCATCATATTCGAAGTGGTAACATCATCGCCATTGACGAAAAAACGACCATTAGTCCGATACAATTCAATTATTTTTTCTTTATCTTTTTCTTCTTTAAATAAAATTTCGTATACGGGCTGTTTAAAATGTGTCTTTTTTTCAGCTGTAATATCTATAGCATTTGGATGTCTTTTATAAAATTGGTCTAAGATTGGCGCTGGAATAGCCTCTTTACTTAGTAATTCAGCGTTAACTGAAACCGATGACAAAGTCAGCACTAAAAAACCCAGACTTAAAAAATTCTTACGCATTACCTTCACTACCTGTATGTGATTATTAAAATTTATTTGTATTATATAGACTATGCATCTCCGCGCACATTCGTTTACTTTTAATACCCATCCTTATTAAAAATAAAAAGTATTATCCCTCACTCAAGCTTTAATATAACTGACAAGTACAAAACACCAAAAACTTATTTACCTTGGAATATATCCGCTACGTAATTGTTATTCTTTAGCTTCCAAGTTGGCCTTTGCGGCATCCGTGTCTACTTTGATCTTATCTATCACTGACCGAAATCGATTCTGCTCTTCCATCGCTACTTTGGCGATCAGTGCATTATCGAAATTAGCTTCATTAATAACACAAGTATTATAGATACTGGCTTTAACTTGCCATTCATTTATTATCTTAATACTATTATTGTAAGCTTCAATATTACTCTGCTCAATAACAGGAGGCAATGGCTCATCTCCACACTTACTGGCCACCCAACTTCCATTTATGAAAGTCCCTGACATTGCAATA
>CAMDWT010000125.1 GCA_945877505.1 Crenothrix polyspora | reverse complement strand
AGCCCCGCTAATCGATGGGGCATCAGAGTATTAATTGGAATTGAAACTAAAGGATCATCAGCCTCAGGTTTGTGCTTTGTTAATCCAGCACAATTAATAACAACATGGGGTCTTATCTGATCTAGGATCTTTATAAGAGAATCTTGTCGCTCGACCTCTATATCGGCCACCAAACGTTCAGCAATATCGGTTGAAAAGAATCGTTTAACGTTTATATTGCGAACGCTGCCAAAAACATCCCAATCTTTTTTTTCACTTAAAACACGCAGCACCGTACTACCAATCATGCCACTCGCACCAACGACCAATATTTTCATTAAATCTCCTTGTCGCTTTGCGACACTGATTGCAAATACCCGATTAACTGATCGACTAAGTGATCATGATTGAAATGTTTTTGGAAATACTGACGTCCATTTTCCCCCATATTTTTTCGCTCAACGGGTGTCAAACTGTATAGTTGCAGTATCGTTTCTGCTAAAGCCTTAGCATCTTCTGCAGGTGTAGCCAACCCAGCACCTGCCTCAACAACCAAGCGAGCACCCTCACCATTTAAACAAGCGATAATAGGCTTCCCCGCCGCTAAATATGCCTGCACTTTGTTAGGCACCGTCGCAGCAAAGATCGGCTGATCAGTAAGCGTTACTAACAATGCAGATGCCTTCTGCATGAAACCGGGCATTGTTTCTATAGGAAATCTACCCGGTAAATGTAAGTTATTCAAAGCTCTCTTTTCAGCTTCCTTGAGCATCCATTGTCGAGAACTACCATCTCCAAGCACTATAAAATGGATATCTCTATAACTTTTTAAAAGTGATGCGGCCTCCACTATCACGCCAACAGCCTGAGCCATACCAATATTACCCGCGAACATCACTGAAAAGCCTTCACCAAGGCCCGGTATGATAGGCACCTCATTTGTAATGGCCATCGTAAAGGCGTCATCAACTGAATTCGGATAATATTCAATGGGTGTACCTGCTGCCAAAGCGCGAACGGGCGCCTCAAAGGCTCGTGATTGAACTAATAACAAATCCACATGACGATAAATAAAGCGAACAACCTGCTCAACTAATTTGAGTACCCAGCGATTTTGCACATAACCTGTAGCAGATAAACTTTCTGGCCATAAATCCTGCACCCACAGCACAACAGGACAACCTTTAAGCCACCCAAGAAAAATCGCCGGAATAGCTTGTAATATTGGAGAAGGTGCATAGACAAAAATCACATCAAAATTTTTCTTACGCAACAGCCAAGGTGCGAAGAACAAACTAGAGATAATAAAAGACAAATAGTTTAACCCTAAGCGCCATGCACTGTTTCCACGCGGGAAAAAAGGTATGCGATGTATTTGTGCGCCCTCATGAATTTCTTGCTGACACTTCCACGCGGGGTAACCCAACAATGTTTTTCCGCTTGGATAATTTGGTTTACAAGTCAACACTTCAACCTCAACGCCTTTCTCCACTAACGTCTTAGCAACATCGTTGATACGAAAGCTTTCTGGCCAAAAGTATTGACTGACTATCAAAGTACGCATTTTATTTCGCCTTCTCAAAGATAGTGGTTATGAAACTTTTCGCATCCAACAAGGGTGCTGTCCGTTCGTACACTCCCATAAAACGCTTTACTGCTCTAGCTATTGATACGGCCGAATTTGGATCAAACGTTTGCTCCGGATCAAGCACATCACGCACATAATCCAATTCTGGGGCTAACACTGGCAAGTTGGCTTGCCGTGCTTCTATTAAAGGCAGGCCAAACGATTCAAAGTTTGATGGGTAAATAACTGCTCCAGATCTGGCATAAAGCCCCAAGACTTCATCGTGATGCAAATCGCCAACATTCGTCAATTTTAAGTTATGCTGTTGTCGCATAGCGTCTACTTTTTGGCATAATTTAAAAAAACGAGCCTCTTCCAAGGTCAAGCATAGCGAGGGAAACAGTCCTTCTTGAGCTAACAAGCACCAAGCTTCGATTAATTTCTGGTGATTCTTGTGCGGTTCACCTGATGCAACATACAAAAAGTCAAAGTCATTATCTTTTTTCACCCCTCCTTCTAAAACGTTTCGCATATGGCCATTCGGTTCTGCTACAAAGGGTAGAATATGAATCGGTTTGAGTCCTTGGATTTTTATTTCCAACAATCGTTTCATACTTTGCGTTTGCACAACAAATTCGTCGGCATTATTTAACTTTCCAGCTAACCATAGCCTTTCCATGGCAAGACGCAATCTAACTTTGAGTGGAAACTTATTAAGAGAAACATCATCAATCAGATAACGGTTTTGTACAAAAACAATGGTGTGCCCTTTTAATTTGTACAACGGAGGAAGATTGCCAAAACACAGGACCTTGTCATCCTTTCTAACATTCTTGGCAAGCCATTTTTCTGCATTCAAACGTTGCAGCACAGAGGGTTTTACTCTCTTAATTTGCACCTTATCGGCTAAATTTTCCGCCAAAGGCATACGTTCATCTACACACACAAAAAAATCTGTTTTGTCGCGCACTAAGTTTAGTAAAGGTTCGAGTAAAGTCCGGCCGCCGCCTTGATGTACATTGGGTGCATGAATTAAAACTCTTCCAGACATTTAGTTCAAGGCCTCATTTGTGCGATAAGCGCTTAAGATACATTAATGATATTTTACCTGTTTGATACATCCTAAAGAAGGCTAGAAACTTGATATAAATTCCGCTAAACAAAACAAAAAATCCACGCTTAGTCTTGATTGCAGCGACTAACGTATCACAAGTATATAAGTCATGCAGTAAAGTTAGAGCCAGCTCTGGCTTATCAATAATGAATAAATTGATTGAACGCATCAATCGATCTCTGCGCTCCAGCCACCGGTGATTACGCAGATCATCGTCATTAAGCAATACTTGAACCTGTTCTTGTGCCAAGTAATGATCAGTGACGAGAAAAAAATCTGTCTTCGTCGATTCTAAACGAACACGAGCTGAGAATTGATTGTTGCTGATTCTGTAACACATTAAAGGCTCTAAGAGATAGCCAATCGAATGATTTTGAAGGATACGCAGCCATACATCCAGATCAGCACTGGATTTAAAAAAATCTCCTCGC
>CAMDWT010000124.1 GCA_945877505.1 Crenothrix polyspora | reverse complement strand
GTCTCCGGTGTTTTATTCAATTTTTCCTAGAGCTTTTTATCTTCGATTTACAATGGCTGAGTGAAGTCGACAAAAGTTTCACTGATGAGTCTATTTTGAGATAATAGTCTTAATCCCGTTGTGATTTTAGATGTTTCTTAATTTACCCATCACATAACGCTTCACGACTAACTACTCAGACTAGTTAGCATAACCGCTGGTTAAAGCTTACTCACAGCATTTATGTGCGCAAGAATTGCTAGACTCTTAATTTACAGGTTGAGATTTAATGTTCATAAAACGCTGTTTATTAGGCTTTTACAGTGTTGTGTTGATGCTCAATGCTGTGCAAGCAGAAACAGTGCCTACTGAATCGATAGAAGAACTTTCTGGAAAAGATGCCAGTTTGGTCGTTATTGAGCCTGAGTCTGATGGCTTAATTTCAGAAATTTCTGGAGAAGATGTGTCCAGTTGGCTAGGTCTTCAACCTTATGGCGTCGTAATGGGCGGCTGGGCTGCGGGTGGCTATAACTATAATACCGAAAATCCGCAACAGGGTAATAATGGTCCGGTTTCTATGACCGATCAAAGCGGTGCCGTTAACTTATATCAAATGGATTTTTTTATAGAAAAAGCTATTGCTAAAGGGGTTGCTTGGGATATAGGTGGCCGTTTCGATTATATGTTCGGTACCGATACTCGTTATACACAAGCTGCAGGCAATTGGGACGCTAGTTTGATGAGTAAAAATAACTATTACAATATGGCGATGCCTCAAGCTTATGCAGAGATATTTGCGCCTATCGGTCATGGTTTGAGTGCTAAATTGGGGCATTTCTACACCATCATCGGTTACGAGTCCGTACCTTCTGGCCCCAATTTCTTTTCTTCACATTCCTACAGTTTTAAGTCATCGCCTTTTACCACGACCGGTGCATTATTTAACTATGCGATCAATCAAGAGTGGGGACTTAATTTTGGCGCAGTCACCGGCCCAGATAATTTTAATAGTCAATCAGGGGCTTGGAGCCAAATGAGTGGCTTAACCTGGAACAATGTCCGCACCGGTACGACGGCTATATTTTCTATCATGTCTGGTAATGTCTACGAAGATAAAAGTTCTGAACAGGTTTATTATTCAGCCATACTTCAACAAGCCTTCGGTAAATGGACCTATGTGCTTGAGCACGACAGAGGGACTCAGCAGAATGCTATAAGCCAAGGACAAACCGCTGAATGGTATTCTATTGTTAACTATCTTACTTATCAAACTACTGAGACTACAGGGCTAGGTGTTCGAGGGGAATGGTTCAATGATGTAAACGGTTTTCGTTATGATAAGGGCGCAGCGAATTTTTACCAAGTGACGGTAGGCTTAAATTGGAAGCCCAAACATTGGTTGATGATACGTCCAGAAGTCCGTTATGACTGGAGTCAAGCGCAAATTGCAGCTTTTGATAATGGGCAACGATCAGATCAAATTTTACTCGGTTTTGACACACTCATCCAATTTTGAGGAACGCCAAATTAAGGGTGTATAAATCAATTTGAATGGGTTTATATGAACCGATAATAGTGTGCGGGCTGCCTAAAAAGGCTTGTTGAACAGCTAAGACTTTGTTTTTAATAGTTATAATTTATTGGCATGAAAATAGCTTAGTTATTACGTATTCAGACAAGAAAAATTGAAGCTTAGGTAATAAAATGGATAAACGAGTAAAAATAGTTCTGGTTGTATTAAGTTTGATACCCATCAAAGTAAGCTTGGCGGGAGGTCCTAGCGGTCCTCAAGAAAATATTATTCAGGATTCTGGCAGTTGGGAGCAAGTCGTCGTTGAGGGGAGTCTTGGTATTGTTGATCCGAGTCTTGATAGGGCGCGTGTATGGTTAGAAGCTCAATCGCGTACGGATAATAACTTTACCAATGAATATCAAGGCATGGCAAGGGTAGGCCTAGGGTATTCGTTGACGGATCGCTCAACTATTTGGGCGGGCTACACCTATTTGCCGACACAAAATATAACGGCGGCGACACCCGATGCAAAATTTAAAGGTCAACAAGATGCCTTTTCTGCTTTTCGCTATGTTATGCCTACGAAATTTGGAACCTTCTCTTTTAGAACAATGTTTGAAGCCAATTTTATGCCTTATAACAATAATGCAGTCCGGTATCGTCCTCGCCAAATGGTTAAATTCATGCATCCTATGGAATTTGAACCGCGCTTAAGTTTAATTAGTTGGGATGAGTTTTTTTTAAGAGCAAATACCACCCCTACAGGCGGGCAATCTGGCTTTGATCAAAATAGAGCTTTTGTTGGTGTTGGCTGGACTTTTAATAAAAACTTTCGGGCTGAAGGGGGTTATTTGAACCAATATTTACAAGGTTACAACTATAACGCAACAGCCGTTATGCATCATTTAGTGATGGCCTCCTTGTTTGTTAATTTTTAACAAGTACCCAAACATTATTTAAAGGAATTACGGTTTATGAAGACTTTAAAGTATTTTAAACAACCCGCGACCTGTTCATTCGTAATAGCGCTAGCGTTATCTTTGGTGGCCTGTACCAGCACAAATACACTTGCACCCAAAGCCGAAGCCACCTTATCAAAAGCAGAGTTAGCTAAGTTTGCTTATAAAGTAGGAGATAAAGGGCCTGCGGGGGGCTGGATTTTTTTTGTTGATTACTTTAATGAGTATCCAAGCTTTGATTATTTAGAGGCAGCTCCCAATGCAATCAGTTCTGGCATTGTGTGGGCCACCTCAACAGTCACCTGTTATGACGACGTTGATAAGGCTACCGATTGTCAGGCGGGTAGTGTGTATCCCAATGCTGACCGTGATAAAAACCAACAGCGTGCGAATGCGGTTGGCATGGGCGAGGCTAATACCAAAGTAATTATCGCTCGACACGATGCGGGCTCAGTACCTAGAGCAAATTATGCCGCAGGACTGGCTGATAGTTATAGCTCCAAGGTAGGCAGCGTAACCTTTGATGATTGGTTTTTGCCTTCCGCAGAGGAAGAAAAACTCATGTATAGCAATTTAGAGCAGGCCGGCGTTGTTCAATTTCCGGCTTATGACGCATGGAGTTCTACAGAGGTTGAAGATGATAGTGTGTGGTATCCAGAATATTTTTCAGCAATGCG
>CAMDWT010000123.1 GCA_945877505.1 Crenothrix polyspora | reverse complement strand
TCAGGATTGATACTCCGCGCGGCCGGCATCCCCACTAATATGTTTACCGTTTTGTTTGCCATTGGGCGTATGCCGGGATGGTTGGCACATTGGCGAGAAATGATTCATGGTGAACAAGTCACTATCTATAGGCCACGGCAGATTTATACGGGTGAAAAAATGCGCCACTATAAAGATATCACTCAGCGAACTTATTAACGTTGATGGTGGAGTGAAGACTTTTATCAGTTTGTATACCATACCAAATAGATCAATAACTTAGTTAAAAAGATGACTTTTTATTACATAATGACATGAATAATCCTGATTTTACTCAGCATCGCTTTTCCGTTGCACCCATGCTAGATTGGACTGATAGGCACTGCCATTTTTTTCATCAATTAATATCCCAGCAGGCCTTTTTGTATACGGAGATGGTAACAACAGGCGCCTTAATTCATGGCGATCATCATCGGTTTTTAGAACATACGCCACTAAAAAATCCGGTTGCTTTTCAATTGGGCGGTAGTAATCCTAAGGATTTAGCTATCTGCGCCAAAATGGTTGAAGATTATGCTTATAACGAAGTGAATTTGAATGTGGGCTGTCCTAGTGATCGAGTTCAAAATGGGCGTTTTGGTGCTTGTCTAATGGCGGACCCTCAGTTAGTCGGTGAGTGTGTTTCTGCTATGTTGAATGCCGTTGCCATTCCAGTAACCATTAAATCGAGAATTGGTATTGATGACATTGATTCCTACGAGGCCTTGGTGAATTTTGTTTCAACGATCGCTGGTGCAGGGTGTGAAACATTTATTGTTCATGCGAGAAAAGCTTGGTTAAGTGGTTTATCACCCAAGCAGAATAGGGAAGTACCGCCCTTACGCTATGAAATGGTTTATCAATTAAAAAAAGATTTTCCACAGCTAGAAATTATTATAAACGGTGGCATTACAACCTTAGATCAAGCGGAAGACATGCTAAAAAATGTTGATGGGGTGATGATGGGGCGGGAGGCTTATCAAAATCCTTATATTTTAGCTGAAGTGGATAAACGAATTTTTGGGTTGGATAATGAGACCTTCACAAGGCAAGCCATTGTGGAGATGTTAATCCCTTATATTAAAGAACAACTTAAAACGGAAGTACGACTAAATAGCATCTCTAGGCATATTTTGGGCTTATTTCATGGGCAGCCTGGCGCTAGGAGTTGGCGTCGATATCTTAGTGAAAATGTGGGTAAACAGGGTGCTGACGAAAATGTAATATTAGCGGCATTGTCATATACCACTGGGTAAACTTTGCAAAGTGAGATTTGGTCGGCTTTTGTAAAGAACATCGTTGCTCAAAATGTGGCAGTAACGTAAAGGGTAGTGCTATACTTTCGACTATTTTTATTAACTGAGAATTAAAACCATGGAAGAACATTTCGCCAAAATTATTGAAGCGGTCGGTGAGAACTTAGATCGTGAAGGGCTTATTGATACGCCGAAACGGGCGGCAAAAGCCTTCAAATTCCTCAATAATGGTTATGATAAAACCCTGGAAGAAGTGTTAAACGGTGCTATTTTTACAGCTGACACTGAAGACATGGTCATCGTTAAAGATATTGAAATATATTCATTGTGTGAGCATCACTTGTTGCCTTTTATAGGTAAATGTCATGTTGGCTATTTACCTCAAGGTAAAGTGTTAGGGCTATCAAAGGTCGCACGTATCATCGATATGTATGCTAGACGCTTACAAATCCAAGAGAAATTGACTAAACAAATAGCGGATGCTATCGAGCTTTCGATTGGCGCTAGAGGTGTTGCCGTTGTTATTGAAGCTAAACATTTATGTATGATGATGCGGGGTGTTGAAAAACAAAATTCAGTGATGACCACTTCGGTAATGACGGGTGTTTTTCGTAAAGAAATTAGTACACGTTCAGAATTTTTAAATCTGATTAGCAGATAAGGTTTATGACGACTAAAAAAACAGCGGTATTACTGGCTAATTTAGGTTCACCAACAGCGCCGACAACAAAAGCTGTTAGACGCTTTCTAGCTGATTTTTTGTGGGATCCTCGTGTAGTTAATCTGCCTCGTCCGCTTTGGTGGATTATACTTAATTTTTTTGTATTACCTTTTAGACCGAGTAAATCAGCAAAAGCCTATCAAAAAGTTTGGCATGAAAAAGGTTCGCCTTTAACCTATCTGACTAGACAACTGACGGAAAAAATGGCTGAACAGCTTAGTTCTCAGGGTGTCATAACAAACTATGCTATGCGGTACGGTGAGCCATCAATTGCCAAACAATTAAAAGCATTTAAGGCTGAAGGTGTGACTGACATCATTATTTTGCCCTTATATCCGCAGTATTCTTCAACGACCACCGCCTCGATTTATGATGATTTGATTAAAGAACTTAATCAATGGCGACATTTACCTAATTTCCAATTCATTAGTGATTATCATCAGGATGCTCATTATATCAGCGCTGTTGCAGAATCTATTAAGCAAGCGTGGGATGAACACGCTAAGAATGAGTTGTTAATAATGTCATTTCATGGCTTACCCGAAGTACTGACAAAATGGGGTGATCCTTATTTTCATCAATGTCATCGCACAGCATGGTTAATTGCAGAGGCCTTAGGTCTTAATGAAAGCCAATGGATGCTGGTATTTCAATCACGATTTGGTAAAGCAGAATGGCTAAAACCTTATTGTGTCGATACCTTAGAAGTATTGCCGGGACAAGGTGTTAAAACAGTTGATGTCGTATGTCCGGGTTTTGCAGTGGATTGTCTAGAAACGTTGGAAGAAATTGCGATGGAAAATAAGTCTATCTTCATAGAAGCGGGTGGGATAGATTATCGATATATTTCAGCCCTTAATGATTCAGTCTCACATGTTTCGGCGCTCATTGATTTAATTGGACAGAAGATATAAAGACTAGCCAAAATAGGACTTTTATTGCTGACTAGCCATTTACAGTAGTATTTTGATATCCTCGATTATTAAAGAGTAAAAAACAATGAAAGAAACAATATTTCAAAGTTGGCAAGGCGTATGGCCTACTGTTAAGTCCAGTAAACCTTTGGCTACGGGTGAAGGAGTCATTGACGAAAGTGCTTTTAATACTATCGAGGTTGATCAGTTATTTGATGCGATCAATTACGCATCAACAACAATAGGGCAGGCGGTCTTATATCGATC
>CAMDWT010000122.1 GCA_945877505.1 Crenothrix polyspora | reverse complement strand
ACCACTTAACTGTACCAGTTGCCATGTAATTGTCTCAATAAATGAATGAAAATATTTTTATTGCAAATCATATCCGGGCACAAAAGCGGGAAAAACGGATGGAATTTCTAAATAAAGTGCTGATTAATTGCAAAACTTATTAGAGTAATGCAAAGTAAAAACCTAGCATTACTGACTAACGCACTTATTATAGGGGTTAACGCATAGTATAGCCATCTAAAATTTAACAGCAGGCTCGTGTTGATTATTTATTTCCAAATACTAATGATATTAGTGTAGTCATCCGTCCACGGTTTCATATCAAAGTATAAGGGCATTTTTTGCCAGTTGCCTAGGCGACTCATGGCCAATGGTGCAAGGGTTTCTGGTTTTTTAGCGATTACCACCCAATCGGTTGCCACTATCAACTCGGATGCTTGTAGGGGTTTAAATTCTTGTATGAGTGCGGCTAAATGCAAATGCTCAGCATGGATAGAGAGTACTTTTTTTAGTAATAAATGCCGATTGGTGATATGAAAAGCGAGTATGCCATCGGGTTTTAATTTCTCAAAGTACAGCTTTAACGCTTCTTCTGTTAATAAATGCGTGGGTACAGAATCAGAACTAAAAGCATCCATGATTAACAAATCAAAATGTTGGTCGGGTTCTTTTTCCAGTGACAAACGTGCATCGCCAATACGCAAAGTACTATGCTGACTGCAACGTTGTAAATAATGGAAATACTCAGGGTTACTAGCGATATCGACGACTAAAGGATCGATTTCATACAGCGTCCAGTTTTGTTGGTCTTTGGCGTAGCATGTTAAAGCCCCAGCACCTAAACCAACGACACCTATATTCCAGTGTTGATCAGCAGTATCGAAAGTTTTAAACAGCTGTCCCATAGGGCCAGGGCGACTGTAATAAGTATAGGGAATAGTGGCTACATTTTCAGCTAAGCGTTCTGCACCATGTTTAGTGGTGCCATGAAAAAGCTCGTGATAAGTTTCTGGTGCTTGTTCATCTTCTATTAATACGCTTTCACGCACCGCTAACACACCAAAAAACGTGCGTTCTTGATAAAGGGTATGTGACGATAAGCCATGTAGGCCAAGGGCAAGAAAAATAATCGCGCCTGTTAAAAAAGCAAAGGCTACTGGCTGGGCTCTTAGTAAATAAGATAATAAGGTTAGCACAATTAAGCTGATGACGATGATGTCAAAATATTGCAGTAAATCAGCGCAGTTTTTATAGATGAGTAGACCGGCCATTATTAGCAATAAAGGTGCTATTATTTGTAACAGTAAATTTTTATTGAATGTTAAGACCACGCCGGGACGCAACAAGAGTGCCGCAACGATCATCAGGGGATATTCATAAATGCCATTGAAGATAAAGGGCGCGACAAAAGTATTAAACATGCCGCCCAACATACCGGCAAAAGACATGATTAAATAAAAGTTGGTTAAATGCTGGGTTGATGGCCTATTTTTAGCTAGTTCGCCATGACAGACCATGACGGCAAAGAAAAAAGCCAATAAATGCAAAATCAGATACGCCCAATAAGGCAAGTCGGCCGGATTAATAAAGGCATAGGCGATAAAGGGAATTAAAACTAGGGGCTGCAATTTAACCATCAGTGGATGAATCGCATCGCTCCATTTAGAAAACACGATAACAAAGGACAGCAAATATAAGGTAAGGGGAATAATCCACAATAACGGCACTGAGGCAATATCGGTGCTAATGAAATTGGTCAGGCCCAGCAATAGACTTGATGGCACAAAAGCCAAGGCCATCCAATGAAGTTTTCGACGTAGACTGAGCGAACTATCTTCTGGCACATTATTTTCGATACTGATTGACGCTTGTCTGCTTTTCCATAGCACGGTTGCACAAACGGCAATCAAGGCACAGAGGATTAAATAGCCAAAGCTCCAGCTGGTTTTTTGCAGTGTTAAGCCGATGGCAGGTTCTAAAAGAAAAGGATAGCTGAGTAAGGCCAGCAGACTGCCGGCATTGCTAGCCGCATAAAGATAATAAGGGTCATGGCTGGTATGATGACCAATATTGGCAAACCATTTTTGTATTAGTGGAGACGTCGTTGAAATAAGGAAGTAGGGTAAGCCTATGGCCAAGAATAAAGTCCAGCATAACCAAAAGGTAGGATTGCTGTCGGTGGGAGGTGCTATATTTTCGGGTAAAGCAACGGGCAAAGCCAACAAACTGATCAGTATAATGACGGCATGAATCTGAACTTGGCGGCGTTGATCAAAGCGCGTGGACAACAAATGCGCATAAAGATAACCCAGAAATAACAGACTTTGATAAAACACCATGCACGTGTTCCATACTGCGGGTGAGCCGCCTAATAACGGTAGTAGCAACTTACCAAATAAAGGTTGCAGAACAAACATCAGTGAGGCACTGATAAATAAGGTACCTGCAAATAAGATAATTAGAGATAAGCGACGGTCGGAATGATCTATTGAAGGCTGGCTCATTATTTTTATTATAGCTCTTTAGCTAGGTTGTTTTTAAGGCGCTAATATACTGGAAGCGTTTACGTTTGTTGTTTTTTTAAACAATCGAAAATTTAACGTAGGTTGGGGTGAAGCAACGCGAACCCCAACAAGTTGCGTGTTGCGTTGGGGTTCGTTATCACTCACCCCAACCTACGCGAACCATTACATTCGCATCAGTTGTTGCACGAAGTATAATAAAGCATTTACGCTCATTAGGCGCTAGTCTGTAAGATTTTCAGCTGTATTAATACCGACTATTAAAAGTAATCGGTAAGCAATTACTGCCGATATCGCTATAATCGATACTTCTTCTATTTGTAAAACAGATATAATCATCTAATAATATCATTATATTAACAGCGGCCAATGAGTTAGCCTCTATCCAAAAAGTGCAGCAAGCCTTATCTGTGATCACTTAACAACCTATACACTACTTAATTTCAGCCATTACAAGGAAATAGCATGTTTAAAATATTGACTTACAACAACATATCACGAGCGGGACTCGATAGATTTCCTGATGAGCAGTATCAAGTTGGCGCTCAAGTTGATAGCCCCGATGCCGTCATGTTACGGTCTTTTAATTTACATGAGCAAGCTATCCCTGCTACTTTAAAGGCCGTAGGCCGCGCTGGTGCAGGGGTTAATAATATTCCTGTGGCAGAATATACACAGCTTGGTATTCCCGTATTTAATGCTCCAGGTGCTA
>CAMDWT010000121.1 GCA_945877505.1 Crenothrix polyspora | reverse complement strand
TGGCTATGTTGGCACAGGCTAACACCTCAAACAACGGCATCATGGCGTTAATGAGATAAGCTATTCATTGCCTAGGCAATAGATGGAACGAATTGGGCCAAGGTTTTTGCTTTGGCCCTTTTTTGCTGGGGTATCTCTAATAATTCAACATAAACGTGTCGCTTATTAATTTCAAAGCAATTATTATAGATCCCCTATTTAAGATTTAAGATTTAACATTTAACATTTAGGGTGGCGTGATGGATAGCTTAGTAATTTCAAAAACTTCAAGTAACGTGGCTTCTCAGTCATCGGCAACCAACAGTCAACCTGAAAACATTAAAAGCTTATTAGATAAGATACAACTGGTTGGTAATAGCCAAGATAGCGTGGCAACCATCAGCAAACAGGCACCGACGCCGATTCAAGACATCCAAAAAGCGGCCACCCAGCTCAATGAATTAGCCACGAGTAATGGTCTTAATGTTCATTTCGAAGTGGTTAACAATGGCCAAAAAGTGATCTTAGTAGTGAGGGATACCCTTGACAATCAAGTGCTTCGAGAAATTCCCGGCCATCTTGCGGTTAACCTTAGCCAAAACTTCGATCTCAAACAAGGCGTGCTTTTCAGTACACTAATTTAATATAGTCATCACGAGGATATCACCATGGGTCTTTCATCAGCGGGCGTTGGTTCAAGTTTAGATGTAACCAGTTTAGTGTCTAGTTTAATGGCAGCAGAGCAAAAGCCTTTAAATGCGCTGACGGCTCAGGCATCCAAATATACGACCAAATTAAGTTCCTTGGGTACTTTTCAAAATAATCTTGTCACTTATCAAGCGACGGCTAAAGCTCTGATGGATAGCGCCAGCTTTCAAACCATTAGCGCCAAAGCCTCGGATAATACTTCAGTGACCGGTTCACTCACGAGTGGTGCCGTACCGGGCAATTATAGTCTAGAAGTTAATCAATTAGCTCAAGGCCAAAAGCTGGTGAGCACAGGCATCAGCAATGCCTCTGCGAGTGTTGGCTCGGGCACCATCAGTTTTAATTTCGGCAGCATTCAAGGTGGCAACGTTAACAATGGTCGCTATACCGACGCCACTTTTACTAGCAACGCCTCGAGCTCAAAGACGTTGACCATTGATAGCACTAATAACACCCTGACCGGCATCAGCGCGGCCATCAATGCAGCCGACCTTGGTATTACGGCTACGCTTATCAATGATGGTAGCAGCGCGCCTAACCGCTTAGTACTCACCAACACGCAAACCGGCCAAACTCAAAGTATGAGCATCGCTGTCTCTGGTGATGCGGGCCTTGCTGCACTGTTAAACTACGATCCCTCGAATAATAGCGGCCAAGCACTTTCAGAATTAACCAAAGCGCAAGATGCACAACTTAAAATTGATGGTATTGTCATCACCAAATCCAGCAATACCATTACTGACGCGATAACTGGCGTGACCTTGTCCTTGCAGAAAGTCAATACCGGCAATCCTACGTCACTCAGTCTCACCAGAAATACCAACACCCTAAGTACAAATTTAACTAATTTTGTTAACGGCTATAACACCTTAATCGGCACAATCACCTCGGTGACGGCTTATGATCAAAAAACTAAAACCGGTGCAGCTCTTTACGGTGAATCCTCCCTACGAGCGATAAAAAATCAAATTCGCAGTACGCTAACCGCTGCTTTACCTAATAGCGGAGGCTTTACTAATTTAAATCAATTGGGTATTAGCTTTCAAAAAGATGGCACACTGGCGTTAGATTCAAGCAAATTACAAGCTGCCATTGCTAATTCCTACGATAAGGTAGCAAGCTTATTCACCGCTACCGGCACAAGCACCGATAACCAAATCACTTACACCAGCACTACAACTGCCACTAAAACCGGTAGCTATGCCGTCAATATTAACCAGCTAGCCAGTCAAGGCACCTTAAACGGCAATTCAGCCGCTGGCCTTATTATTACTGCCGGCAGCAACGATACTTTACAATTCACTTTAGATGGCGTGCCGTCAACCCTGACCTTAAGCCCTGGCACTTATGCCACTGCCAGTGACTTAGTGACAGAACTACAAGCAAAAATTAATACTAATGCTAGCTTTATAAATGCAGGCTCTTCTGCCTTAGTTAGCAGTACTAGCGATGGCAAAATTAATTTTATATCCAATGGCTTTGGTCTTAAATCATCGATTAGTTTGTCTGGTAATGCGGCTAGCAGTCTTTTGGGTGGCACAGGTATTGCCAAAGCAGGTGTTGCAATGAAAGGCAGCATCAATGGCCAAGCCTTAAACGCCGTTGGCCAATACTTAATTGGCGCCAAGGGTGATGCTAGTGAAGGCTTGACCGTTAAAATCTTAGGCGGCAGCACGGGCCCCAGGGGAACGGTAACTTACATTAAAGGCATCGCTTTAAGTATCAGCCAACTGATAGACACCTTCACATCGACGGGGGGCTTAATTGCCGCTAGAAAAGACGGTATAAACGATTCCATTAAATCTACGAATGACAATATTACTAAAACCCAAACTCGTTTAACAGCGCTGCAAGTTCATTATCAAACTATGTTTAGCAACCTTGATACTATCATATCTAAAATGACGGCTACAAGTACATATTTGACTGGGCAGTTTGATGCCATGATTAAAAACAATAGCAATAACAATTAATCTTATGAACGCCTACGGCAAAACGGCAACAAATTCTTATGCAAATATTGGCTTTGAAACCTCAGTATCGACTGCAAATCCACATCTATTAATCACCTTATTAATAGAGGCCACTTTAGTTGCAATAACTAAAGCTAAACATCACATGGAAAAACAGGAAATTGAAGAAAAAGGTAAAGCTATTTCTCATGCGGTAACTATGATTGACGCGGGCTTACGCGGCGGCCTAGACTTCGAGCAAGGCGGTGAATTAGCCAAAAATTTAGATGATTTATATCTTTATATGATCAAACAATTGTTAACAGGGCATCTTAAAAATCAAGTTGAACTATTAGATGAAGCTTATCAATTATTGCAGGGTATCAAAGAGTCCTGGGTGGCTATAGGCCAAAATCTAGAAATACCATCTGAGGAACCTATAAGCATCCGCACCTCATCATGATTAGACCTGATGACATTGTTGTAGTTTATGAGATGATCTTATCAATTTCACAGCAAATGTTAAGCGCTGCTGAACAGCGTGATTGGCAAAATTTTGAGTCCCTAGAAGCACTTTATTCGCAACAAATAGAAACCCTCAATGCATGTTCTGCACCGAGCTCATTGAGCCCAGAATGCAGCACTAAAGTTGAACAACTACTCTCTGAGATCATTACATTCAACCAAAAGCTATTTGATATCACTAAGCCTTGGCTGGATGAATTAGCATTAAAAGTGAGTAGCGTTGATACAGAACAAAAGTTACAACAGGCCTACCACAACATAAACAACTATTAGTTATGGCCATTAATGTAAATTTGACGAGTAACTCTCCGGTAACGGCGCCAGCACCGGTAGGCAGTACCGAAACGGTTGGCAACCCTCCTCAAGACGACTTTATTAAATTTGATCAACTCGCAATTGGTAAACAATTGCACGGTCAGATTGTCAATAGCCTCGATGGCAATTCCATCATCAAAATCAGTAATGGTTTACAAAACGGCTCTATTTTACAACTGCGTG
>CAMDWT010000120.1 GCA_945877505.1 Crenothrix polyspora | reverse complement strand
TGCTGATTGCCAAGCCCAGACCATTACCATTGCAATTAATCCGGTAAAAACAATCACGGTTGCCCACCAATAACTTATTCGATATTTAAATACTTTATCAGGCAAACGTGTTTCCAACTCAAGCAAAGTAATGAGTGCAAACCAGAAGGAAAAATTGATTACCTCCAACCATTCACGGTCATGAACATAACCAACAAATACCAGTGCAATAACCACGATCAAAAAAGTGCGTATCCGATGCAATTTTTTGTCAGCCATCAAACCAGCACAGTTGGCTTCAAGTTCATAAAGCACTAGCAACATCAGCCAAGCCAAAGAATCAACTGCGCCAATCAAGTTATCTACTACCGCATAGATAACGACATTAACTGCTATTAGTACCACAATGGCTAATTTGAACTTAGGATAAGCAATCGTTGAGAAATATTTAAACATACTTATACCTGATAATCTGAGATTTCATATTCCAGCGTAGCACTGAGTAAAAAAGTAATGAGGCATTATAATTCGGCTAACCCCAAAGGTACGTTGATAATTTATTCCTGTGTCGAAAACTATCATCCGAGCTTAAAAAACAATTATGTTTTTGTCCTGATCTTGGATGGTTAAGAAGGCCTAGGCATGCCTAGAAAAGACATAAGTATTAAAGTGCAATGCACGTGCGTAAGTCGGGGTGAAAGCACCTGTAGTGTTCAAGTACAACACAAGCATTGCTAACAGTAGTTGATGAATTAACGAAGCCCGTTTCATCAATACAATGTTTATAAATTTTATTTCTCAGTATCAATTGAATTTGTCTGTTAATGCAGTTACCGCGCTTTATTAAAATTACTTTAGGAGGATGTCCGTATAGAATGTTTTTTTCGTAAAAGTCAGAATCTTTATTCACGATCATAAGGCCATTTTCTTTGGCATAACGACAAACGTCATCATCCGAACCACCGCCTAACTAAGCCTAGCCGATCAACATGAACGGAACCGGGAAAGAAATCAGCTAAAACCATTACCATTTTAGGCGATAGCTTTTCATCAAATAATAATTTCATCCAATAATAACTCGAGTGTGACGCTCTCTATCGGCCGCATAAGAAAAACAGGCCCTAATGTTATTTTGGGTCAAATAATCGTAATCCTCCAATACCTCTTGTTCGGTCATGCCAACCGCAAAACAATCAAGAATGTCATCAACAGTATACGCAAGCCTCTAAAGCAGGGTTTTTCGCTACGTTTGCCGGGTTCGATGGAAATAATAGTGTGATAGTCGATGCTCATGGTCTTCCTTGGTTTCGGCTATTTTGTTGATACTGACAACGTTTTCAATATCAGGGGGTGAGGTGTTGGTGGTGCAAGTTTTTTCGGCCTGACACCACCTTTTTTGCCGCAGGTTTGAGAAAATGACTTCGCGCTAAACTATGAAGTTACCCCGTGTTGATACAAAGTAAGTGGCTTTAGTTTATATTACATTTACTTTAGGTCATCGGGTTTAGGCGTCGACAACTGCCTAAAAATACAATTCTTACTATGAGGTGCTATGAAAGAGAAAACTCCCTTATTAATCGTAGGTGCAGGTCCTTTTGGTCTTTCACTGGCAGCCTATCTTAAAGACAAAAATATTGAGCATATCCATCTGGGGCAAAGCATGGATTACTGGAAGAATCAGATGCCTAAAGGCATGTGTCTCCGTTCTCCGTGTGACTGGCACTTTGATGCAATTAATGAAGAGACCATCATTAAATATTTGGCATTGCAAAATCTTACAGTAGCGGACGTTGAACCATTGACAGTGGATTTTTATCTTAATTACGCGCATTGGTTTCAATCTCAGAAAGGCTTGGCACCTCGGCCTAGGTGGGTTAAAAGTCTCAATCACGTAGAAGATGGTTTTTGCGCCATGTTGGATGACGGCAGCGAGATTGAAGCAAAGAAAGTTGTGCTTGCCGTTGGTCTGCGAGATTTTAAACATATTCCGGAAGACTATAGTCCTCTTTTTCCTAAAAATTGCATTCATCACACCGCCGATTTGGTGGATTTTTCTGCACTTAAAGATAAAAGAATATTAATCATTGGGGGGCGTCAAAGTGCCTTTGAGTGGGCAGCGCTTATTCAGGAGCAGGGTGCCCAAGCAGTGCACCTGTGTTACCGCCATGATACGCCCCTATTTGAAGCGACTGATTGGCAATGGGTGGAGCCGTTGCTAGAAAATATGGTCAATCAGCCAGGTTGGTTTTGTACTTTATCCGCAGATAAAAAAGATCAAATAAGTCAGCGTATATGGGCCGATGGTCGTTTAAAACTGGAGCCTTGGTTACTTGAGCGTATTGCAAAAGAAAACATCATTACCCATCCACATAGCTATGTAATAGCGAGTAAAGAACTCTCATCTAAGGGATTGCAGATTACCTTAAACGATCAATCTAGGCTGCTCATTGATCATATTGTGTTTGCCACCGGTTATAAAATGGATATCACCCGCATGCCGTTGCTCAAAAACGGTAATCTTCTGGATAAGATCAATTCGAAAAATGGTTTCCCTGTGCTTGATGAGGGCTTTCAATGCAGTGTGCCTAATTTGTATTTCACAGGCTTTGCCGCCAGCCAAGATTTGGGTCCTTTTTTTGGCTTTACTGCGGCAGTAAGAACTTCTGCAAGGGTGCTTGGGGCATTATGTTAGCCATTGATTGATTAGCTTGCCGCCACAACGCCAATCTCTGGCTACACAGACATAGCACTGTAGAGTCTGGGAGTGGGTGTTGAGGCGATAAACTGATCAGGGTGACTATAGTTCTCTTTTTGTTCTCTTTTTTCTTGCGTTCTAAAATAATTGCGATACACTTACAAAAAACAAAACAAAGGAGATACAAATGAAGAATAAAGTACACATGCGTGATCAAGCGTTTAACCAGGTTCAAGACATCATGAATGCTTATAAGAAGAAACCTTGTGAGCAATTACGGTATTTTGTGAAACATCTTTTCCAGCACGCTGTCGTCGCTTGAACTACTGTCGGTGCTTTGATCAGCGGATCATTCTGGCGTTCACATCGTAAATTCACCGGTGCGTTTAGCTTTCGTTGATCTTGAAACCACCGGTGGAAATCCATTGGTTGATCGTGTTACTGAAGTGGGTGTTGGTTGATGAAAACGGTGTGCATGAATGGAGTCAATTAGTTAATCCACAAACACGAATACCAGCTTTTATCGAACGACTGACCGGCATCACTAATACCATGGTAGTCGAGGCACCTGGCTTTGAGGACATAGCCCAAGATCTGAACTTGCTATTGGAAGGTTATTTGTTTATTGCCCATAACGCACGTTTTGATTATGGCTTCTTAAAAAATGAGTTTAAGCGTCTTGATATTGTTTTCAGGCCTAATATCTTATGCACTGTAAAACTCTCCAGAGCGCTATTTCCAGAGCATAAGCATCATAACCTCGATAGCCTGATTGTTCGCCATGACTTAAAAGTATCTGAGAGACACAGAGCCTTGGGTGATGCGCAATTAATCTATCAATTTTGGCAAGACATTCATAAAACTGTCGATGCAGACCTTATTGTCGCCACCGTCAAAAAGTTGGTGGGACGTTCCAGTACGCCTTCACAAATCGATGATAGTTTGATTCATAGTCTACCAGATACCCCTGGTGTATATTTGTTTTACGGGGAGAACGATTTACCTTTGTATGTCGGTAAAAGTACGCATATTAAACAGCGTGTGTTATCGCATTTTTCCGCGGACCATCGGCATAGTAAAGAGATGAGTTTATCTCAGCAATTACGTCGGATTGATTATATAGAAACGGCCGGTGAAATCGGAGCCTTGCTAAAAGAAGCGCAATTGATTAAAACATTGCAACCTATCCATAACCGGCGGTTAAGACGCAGTAATGATTTGTGTGCGTGGCAACTACAACAAAAAACAGAATGCTTATACCCCGTGCTTACGTGGGCGGATGATCTGGACTTTGGTGGACAGGATAATTTGTACGGTTTGTTTAGAACTCAACGTGATGCTCTTAAAGCGCTGCGTAAACTGGCACAGGACAATAGCTTATGTTTGGGTGCTCTGGGACTGGAAAAAGTTTCAAAAGGCCGCCCTTGTTTTGCAA
>CAMDWT010000119.1 GCA_945877505.1 Crenothrix polyspora | reverse complement strand
TGATGATCTTAACAAAGCCCTTTTGCGATAACTCATTATTTAGCATGGTTAATTAACATGAGGATTGAGCCTACCACTAGAGCCAATTTGAACGCACGTAGTACATTATTTCTTTGTAACGCAATGTGAAACCATATATTAATCATGTGAATAACTCTTTAATTTGAAAAGTAAATGCAACCCTTCTTAGAAAAATAAGTAGGACCGCTGATCAATCGATTAAGAATAAATAATCGTCTTACACAATAATAAAATGACAGGTGATTATAGGTGGCTGTCAACTTGGTGTAACTAAAAATGGATCGGCGTAAATATCTGCCGATGCGGCGCCCCTCAAAAAAGTCATTTTTTTCATTTGATTAACCATATCAGGATGGCCACAGAGAAACACCCGCCACCCCTTCAAATCAGGAAGTGATGCTAACACGACCTCATTAACTCGTCCGGATTTGAACCCTTCAGGCACGTCATCGCCTGATAAACAAGGGATGTAATGGAAATTGTCATGCTGCTCAGAAAGTAGGCGCATCTCTTCAATCCGATAAAGATCTTCAACGTCACGACTACCATGAAACAAATAAATGGGGCCCGTATGCCCACGAATAAGTGCATCATTTAAAATACCTACTAAGGGTGCAAGACCCGTTCCTGTCCCTACTAATAAAAGACCTTGCTCACTTCTTCCCGATAAGTAAAAACAATGTCCATGCGCTTCAGAAACAGCAATGCTATCTCCTACCTTAACTTCATCATGAAGCCACTCGCTAAATTTACCATTGTGTAAACGGCGAATATGAAACTCCAAAGTATTCGATGCTTGCGGAATGTTAGCGATAGAATAGCTTCGCGTTAAGCCATCCGCTCTCTGTAGTTTTACAAATTGTCCGGGGTTAAATTCAAATACATCCCTTAATGCAATAATCAACAATAGCGTGTTTCTATTGAGCATTTCATTAACAACGACCTTACCTTCAGTATAGAACTCTGATTGACTGGGGATCTTAATCACCATATCTTGTTTCGGATAGCAAAGACAAGCTAGGAAATGATGGTTTTTTTTCAACGTATCTTTCAGCCCAATCTGAGCGTTTTCTGGTGGAATGCTATCGAGACTCCGAACCAGACAACCCTGACAACTGCCTTTTTTACACGTATAAGAAATAGCTACGTTCTCGCGCAATAACGTATCAAGTACTGTTTCATGGGGTTCGCAAATGAACACTTGCTCATCGATTGTTAATTTGGTCATTGTGTTACCTTTAATATGTGGATCCCATAACGTTTTTTTAAAAAACATTATTAATTACTTAATCGTCATTTACCCCGCACATCGCTAAAAATCCTTTCGCACCGCACGACTACTTCGTTAATATTTTTACAGTCTGTTTAGCTAAAAGACCTCTACGACCCACCAAAATTCTAACGCATAGGGCATCCCTATCTCAGCTTCATTATTATCACACTGGCTATTCGGTGGCTACTTAAAATTATAGGGTTAATGGACTAAAGAATATCAAAAAAAAATACCTTATACAATTTAAATATGTTGAAAGATGTTTATTATCATGCTATGTTACAAATGCAGCATCCATAACACCCTGAAATTAAAATAAATTAGGATTAAAAAATGACAACTTTATACGATAAATATGGTGGTTTCTCTACCGTCAACAAGTTGGTTCAATCTTTTTATAGAAAAGTTGGTGAGTCTGACAGTTTAGCGCCCTATTTTATTGGCATTGACTTACAGCGACTCATGGATCATCAAAACAAGTTTTTTTCCGAAATTTTAGGAGGGCCTGTCGAATACACGGGGGCTCATTTAAAGGATATTCATGCTCGACTGAACATTACCGAGGAAGCTTTTTCAGAGGTGGCCGAATTACTTGAAGAAACGCTGGAAGATATGGGCGTTGAATCGACTGACATTGAAGCTATTATGGGAATTGTTGGGGGAACAAAATCGGATATAGTTGCTCCGAATGCTGCATCATGATTTCACTTATAGACAAAACTGAAGACTCACCTCCCCTTTTTGTGACGCCTACAGTAGAGCTGATCAATATTGCCTATGCGCTTTGCGAAGAAGATACCTTAAGAATTGTCTATTGTAATTCCGTATTTATGGAATGGTTCAACATCGATCAAACTGGAACCCACTTAGATGAGGTTATAAGTTCTTTAAATAAAGAAACTTTATTCAAGCGCATTGATAAACGAGGCCATTACACTTTATCAAAAACAACAGACTCTGTAGATAAAAAAATACCGCCACTAATAGAAATTAAACTTCAAAAAATAAACTGGCAAAGTCTTCCTTACATCTCCGTTCATGCTTTGGATATGAGTGCCGTCATCGAGAAGGATATGCTGATTGAAAGCCATTCAAAAATCATGGAGGCTACTGTTGCCGAAAGAACATTTGAATTAGCTGGAAAAAATGCCGCACTTGAGCATGCTCAAAATCATATCAATAATGAACTTGAAATTGCACGTAATTTACAGATTGAGATACTTCCTGCAAATTTTCCAAAGATAGCTGGATGTGATGGCGCTGCATTTATGATTCCAGCGACTACAATGGGCGGTGATTTTTATGATTTTATTGAATTACCCGATGGTAAAATCGGCTTAGTCATGGCTGATGTATCGGGTAAGGGCGTTCCAGCTGCATTTTTCATGGCGGTAGCACGCACTAATCTCCGACTAGTAGCAGGTGAATCTTCAGGCCCTAGCGAATGCTTACGAAGAACAAATGATTTGTTGTGCACACAAAATCCGATGTATCTTTTTGTAACTATCTTTTATGGTATTTTTGACCCAATATCGGGTCTATTAACTTATGCAAATGGTGGCCATAATCCACCTATTATCCGGCGTAATGATGGCTCTATCGAAATGTTGGCTTCTTTGGGTGATACGGCACTTGGGATCATTGAGGGTATAGACTTTCAGGAACACGTACACCAATTCTCACCCGGGGATAGTTTAGTATTATATACAGACGGCGTTACTGAAGCCTTTAATTCAGATTGGGAAGAACACGGCGAGGAAAGAATGCTTAGTCAAGTCCGTTTACAAGGCAGTGGAAGCGCTAAAAACCTAGTAACGGCTATATTTGACAGTGTCATTGATTTTGCCGGAACGGCTCCACAATCTGATGACATTACTATCACTGTCTTAAAATGGAATCCTTCTTTATAGTTTCCTCTGTTTATTTTTTATACATTTGAAACGATGTATTCGCCTAGATACACACTAAGCAATTGAATAAAAAAATAAGCCGTCTCAGCAGATGGCTTACTTTTTTTTATGATAATCAGTATGTAAAAACTTTTTTCCTTTTTGAATAGCGATACTTGATTAAGGTAGAGTCCTTATTATTAGCAATCTCTATACCACAACGCCTGCTAAGCAATTAACCTCTATAATTAAAGGGGTTTCACAAAAGTTTATCTTGATCAGATTTAGTGTCGCCAAATCCATCGTGATAGCGTATATTTAAGTCAAAATCTTAAGCTTATGCAAAAAGATCAGCTCAATAAAACTCATACAAATAAAAGGGTTATAACTTATTTTTAGGTTAAACATTGCACTATTTTTACAAATTTTGGATTTAGCAAAAATTAATTTTTATGGCTGAAAGTATAAAAACTCGACAACAGCAAATTTTAAAGCTTTTACTAGAAAACAAACTTGGATTGAGTATTGATGAAATTGCTAGTTCATTACATATTTCTCGTAATGCTGTTCAGCAACACTTCACTGTATTAGAAAAAGACGGTTATATTAAAGCCGGTGCCCTTAACAAAACAGCTGGACGTCCCGTAAGAAGTTTTGTTTTAACTGAAGCGGGTATAAACAGCTTTCCAAAGCAATATGCATGGTTATCCGAACTTATCCTTATTGATTTAAAAAATCAATTGGGTCCGGAAGAATTGCGACGCTATTTGCATAAACTAGGCAGTAATTTATCAAAAGGCATGTTGCCCCAATTTATTGGTAAACACTTGGATGACCGTTTAGATGCTTTACTGGGCGTCATGGATAATCTGGGTTTTGATGCTAGGCGGGCGTCTCCGTTAGAAAGCAATGAGCCGATTATAGAAGCTTATAATTGCATTTATCACGACCTCGCTCAGAAGCATGAAGAAATTTGTGAATTTGATA
>CAMDWT010000118.1 GCA_945877505.1 Crenothrix polyspora | reverse complement strand
TTTAGGGGTGAACATCGCATTTTGGTGCACAAATAATGCGCATCTCCAGAAAATAATCCACTACTTTAAACGGTGCACAACTACTTTTAACTACCTCACATGTATGCTATGCTATTGATTATAGGGAGATAAAAGAAGTTTAAAGTAGTAAATCTGGGACTTTTAATGCGATGGTCGCGCGTTCGAATCGCGCACGACCCACCACAAAGAACCTTGTTAAATCAAGGATTTCAACAGACTGCCCGTCGAGTTGAAGCAATGTAATTAGCAGTTAGGCGCAAAATTAGGCGCATTTCTGCTCACATGCTCAGCGAGGTAGTGTAATGAATAACATATTTTCTTCAAAAGTAATCCAGTTTTGGATTTACATCTGTTTAGTCTTTTACGGCAATGACTGCCGTTTAGTTGACAAAAAAAATCATAAAAAAATATTTCAAATTTCTGGTTTATTCGAATCGGAGTTTTTTAAGAAGCTTTCATCAATCTTTTCATTTTGGGGGATTGCATAATGGCTTACATCAGAGCTTTGGCAAACGGCCACTATCGTGCAGATGTTCGCATGAAAGGCATTATCAAAAACAAAACCTTTCCATCTAAATCACTTGCTCAAGCTTGGGCAGATACTCTCGAACACAACATCAAAACTATCCCGAATCTTGATCAGACACAATTATTGAAACTGTCTGAAGCCGATATTGATAGCATGGGTGGAGAAGAGTTATTTAAGCAGCTATCTATTGACCTGTTTACTATCCGCAATCAAGCTCAATTAGAATCAATCAATGCACTAAGCAAGAAAGAACTATTACAACTGACTCCACAAGACATTGATCGTATGGGCGGTGTTGAATTGTTTTTACACGCAGGCAAACGAATACGCTACAAAACATTTCGTGAAGTCAGTACCGAATACCTATCTCGTTGGAATAAAAAAGATTATACAGGCCAGATGCAGCGTATTAATTACTGGTGCCTGATTTTTGGCGATAGGATTATGACTGATATTGATATTTTTGATCTTCGTGAGCATATCGACAGCATGATAGATGAAGGCCAGCGTCCTACAACGATTAATCGCAAGAAAGCCGTGCTATCCAGTGTTTATAAATTTGCCCTGAGTCGTGGCTACGTGGATGCTAACATTGTTCGTAATGTTGTCATTGATGATGATACTAAGCGCCGAGATCGGGTGCTAAGCGATGATGAGCGAAAAAGTTTGATTAAAGCTTGTAAAGAATCAAATTGGGACAAGCTTTATCTTTTAGTTCTGATGGCGTTGACCACAGGTGCTCGCAAAGGCGAATTAATGAGTTTACGTTGGTGCGATGTAGAATCTAAAGAAAACACTGGCTATTTGAGTGACACAAAGAACGGAACCAGTCGTGAACTGCACTTTGCTCCAGTTGTAATGGCTGAATTAAAACGCTTTCAAGAAATTGGTACGGGATTGATATTTCCGTCCGAAGAAATACCTAGTCAGTCGATGGATTTTCGTAAAGCATGGGGTAAAGCGCTTAGTGCAGCAAACATATCAGAAAAAGATATACTTAATACCGATGGTAGCATCAAACAGGAAAAGTTTACTTTTCATTGCTTACGACATGGATTCTGTTCGGCCCTGTCTGACTCAGGCAAGGAAATTAATCAAATTGCCAAGCTGGCAGGCCATAAGAGCATACAAACTACGATGCGATACATTCATCAAGGTCGTGACCAAAAGCGACATATTGTGGATGAATTAGCGCAGGCTTTCAGCTTATAACTTTATATAGCCAGTCTATCCCGATGGGAGAAAAGCGGATTCATTGCTCGCATGACTGGCTTTCCTTTCTTAATGTTTGAACTTTACTCGAGTGTTTATGACAGATTTTTCTATTAATATAAAAAATGTATTATTGTCTGTTGGGGGTGGTTACCCGAAAATTTTGGAAGATGCACAGCAAAAATTCTTAGAAGGTGATAGGTCTGCATTGATGACTGCTTTGATTGCCTGTTCTTTGTGGCAAAAAGTCATCCCTGATTGGGTAGCAGATGAGTTGCTAACGCTGGATAGCAAAATAGCTGATTGCCAGATAAAAGACATGAACGAATTTTTTTCCTTTAAGTCTGAACACCTAGGTAAGTTGGGAGTTTATAGGAAGATTGCTAAGAATGAGAAAAATGTTGTCAATGCACTGTTTAACCATAGAGCAAATGGAGGAAACTTTACGATTGAAGATGGAATTGAAAAGGTTGCAGGAATTTTAGGCCTGCCAAGAAGGGCAGTAGAGGTGATTTATAGTAAAAATAAGGTCTGGCTTAAAAAAGTGCCATTAAAAAAAGAACAAAATTCTGGATATATGTTGGGTGAGATTCCCTCATTGCTGGAATTAGCGCAACGCATTCGACAAAGCCGAGAACAATAAAAACGTCGATTTATGTCCATTTAGTTTTAGACACACTTTTGAAAAAAAGTCGTGTCTGCTATTCACATATTAACGTATCAAAATAGCCACGTAATCTAAAACTAACATGAGGCTATGCAATGCAAGAACAAAACCCCGTAACGCTCATTGACTTGGTTCCTTGCCAAGCTATCCCAGATAAGTATCCACACTTATATTCCAAAAAATCCTGGGAGTGGGTTGTTAAACAACGTCACCACAACGGACTTTCTAGGGCCTTTCGCAAGGTCGGCAAAAATCTATTCGTCAATACCCAAGTATTAGCTAAGTGCATCGACGCACAGCTTTCGGATTGAAACGCATATTAAATGCGGTGCAAGCCTTGCAAGATAAGGCTTGTAATCAATTAGGCGTAAATTTAGGCGCAATTTCCCCGGTTTTTTAACAAAAAGACTTCAACTCGACGGGCAAAATCGAACAAACGGGGAAAAGGCGCTAGGCAAAAAACAAGAGATTTTAAAATGACTAAAATAGAAAATGCAGCCAGTGACCTGGCGGAATATCAGGACAAAATAGATTTACCTTTAATTGACTCTGGCCAATCTATAGGTGCGATTAAAAAGAATGAAGTCCCCCCAACATGCCGCGAACTAAAAAGATTCGCCATTGAAACTGGAGCAAATTATACAAAGCTTTGCCGGGAGAAAGGATTTAAGGGAAATACTTTTACTTGGAACCAAAAAAACATTCCTAAAAAGTATCACGCCATCATACTGGCAATGTTTAACGCCGAACCCGGTTTCAAGCGTGACTCAGTTGTTACCGAACATGGTATCGAGAATAAAGCGGCCCCAGACTTTGCCGAGTTTGAGGCCGTAGAATTTATATCAGAAAGCGAACTAATTGTACCAGAAATTGAGCGTAGTAATTCATGCGATAACCTTCATGCCAGTGATTACTCTAGGCGACTTGTTACCCGAATAGCGAGTGCCAAGTATCCATCAAACTTTACTACGAACAGCCTAGAGGAAGTTCTGGATGAGGTTCGATCAGATAAACACAAGGTATTGATAGAAAACCTTCGGGAACTATACAAGCCAACGATTGATCCGGCGCTCAGTCCAAGTGAACAGAAGAAAGCTAAAGCTATTTATGATGCAGTTAAAATTACTTTACCAGCGTATGCTTTAACCGGGACTTTTAATGGGAAAGTTGATAATACTAGTTTTTCTAATCCATCTGGAATTGGAATAATTGATATCGATCATTTAGTATCTCATAACCTAACTCCAGAAGATGTGAAAGCAAAACTTTCAAAAGATTGCTCTATTGTGATGGTCATAACATCTCCAAGTGGCGATGGGGTTAAAGTGTTGGTGGCAATCCCTCCTGTGCATAATAACGCTGAAAACAAGGCGATATTCGTCAGACTGGTTACATACTTTAAAGAATGTCATGGGCTTGCTGTAGATATTACAGGTTCTGATATTAGGAGATTATGTTTTAGTTGCTATGATCCTGAGGCATATGCCAACTTTAACACGGAGATTATCGACTTAACACAATATGAACCAGACTCTACCCCTGAAAAAACACCTAGAGCACTGAAGGAAGTCCGTAGTCCCTCCAATTTTGTAAGTATTGCAAGAGTAGATGCGGCTTTGAGGTATGTAAGTGATTACAGCTATGAAGGATGGTTCAAAATCGCGGGTGCACTCAATTATGTTTTTGGCGAAAAAGGTTTCGATTTATTTCATAAGTGGTCAGAACGAGATTACAGTGGCTATCAGGACGCGGAAGATTGCTTGAAGCAATACAACGCTGCCAAACGTACTGAAGGCGCTGTCGTAACCTGTGATAGCATTTTTTACCAAGCAACACAGAATGGCTGGGATGGCTCTATTGACTTGAGTACTGCATTAGATCATATCGAGGACAGTGAGAA
>CAMDWT010000117.1 GCA_945877505.1 Crenothrix polyspora | reverse complement strand
GCTCTTGCTGAACCTTGATGATCACCTGTAAAGAGAATAAGGTCAAGGGCTGCCATATCAGCATTTGAAGCACGAATAAGATACACTTTGCCGCCTGCTACCACGGCAATATTTGCGCCGTTCAGATCATTTCCAGTGACCACGCCATCAGGATAGGCATTAATTTGAACAGTACCGGAAGTGTTTTCATTTAATACTTTTATAATTTCTCTTGTAGTTTCAGGTGAAATCGTTGAACTTGCTAATGCTGCAATAACTACTGATGATGGAACGTCGTAACTAGCCATAGAGCCCCCAAATAAATTTTGATTTGTGAATTATACTATAATACTTTACTTTGTAAATACTAATTTCTGCAAGAGACATTTGCGCGATGGAACTTTATTAGCCAAACAATAGATTAAATTTTAAATTAGTGTACCAAAAAAAAGCTACGTGTCAAAGTCTCTGCTAATTAATTTGCTATTAATTTCAAATGCTAGCACTATTGTAAGTATGGGTTTTAGGATCTGACAGAATATGTCAATAAAAAAATATGTGCTTACCGGGAGCAAAATATTTTTACTTCCGCTTAAGATATTGGAAACAGAGCGGCATCCAAAACAATTGTGTTTATGTCCTCCTGAAGTCATGTTTAAAACCCAATTAACGGATCAGACCAAAGGCAAAAATAGTAATAACTCCCAGCAAAAGTTAATAAACTTAATTTTTGAACTAAAAAGAATATTGGTGAATGTTAACCTGACATAAATAGTTAAGACGAGTCATACGGTTGGATATGGGTTTGATTAAGAGATGGGAATGGTTAAGTAACTTATGGCAAAACCACAATTAAGTAATTATTTTTTACCGCTAGGCTTTGATAAAACGGTAAGCAGTGGATTCGAGACTATTACCAACAGCCGATACCACAACTGGAGGTGCCCGGTTTTTCACCTTTTTATGCGCTACAACTGGCAATTTGGCAATTAAGATCCTTAGATTTACAACAGCGATTCCCGTTGGAATCTTTAAAAGGAAGGCTAGGGTTTCTGGTTTGGTGTGCAGTTCACGGTAGACGCGAATATAGGGCGTTAAGCGAGTTAAACGTTTTTTGGCAAGCCTTAGCGCAACCTGCCGATATTGCCAGTACCGCTTATTCTGGTGTAATTACCCGGTTAATGCAGTTGCTTGCATTGTCTCGGTCAGATTTGCAAATAGATTATAAGTTGGCAACAGAAGATGAGCAAATTGCTTTTCTGCGTTGGTATTGCTTGCATGGCTGGTTAGAAACAGGCCTAGCAGCAGAAGATGTAACGGATTGCCAAAAAGCACTATTTGACACTCAACTAGTCAATAGCTTTAGTTTTATTGAGCAGTTTATACATGACATGCGACATGACTTACAAGTCCATTACAATCTTGATACCAATCAAGGACAAATAGACTTTAGATATTGGATAGACCAGTACGGCAAGCAAGAAACCATTTTAGGTTTGTTACAGTCTATAGCAAGTAAAGTAAAAGAATTGACGGTAACAACCCAAAAAAGTGTGGGTGTTAACCTAATTGGCTATACATTTGGGGAGCTAGGTATAGGCGAAGATGTGCGCATGGCTGCTTTGGCGCTTGAAGCGGCAAACATCCTTTTTACGGTGATTAACTTTCGTCCAGGCGATGATATTAGGCAAAATGATCGTAGCATCGCGCAATGGGTGACTAACGATCCTATATAACGTTAATATTGTGTGTTTAACAGCACTTGAACACTTACGGATTTATGCAGAACAAGGCGGAGCGTTATTTAAAGATCGCTATAACATTGGTTATTGGCCTTGGGAACTGCAAAATTGGCCAGCAAACTGGCAACATTGTTTTAGCCTGGTTGATGAGGTTTGGGCTTCCAGTCAACACACCTGGCAAGCGGCACAAAAAGTTAGTTCTGTGCCCTGTATATCATGCCGATGGCGGTTGCCATTCCTAAGGTAAAGCGCTACACACGAAAACAATGGTCTTTACCGGAAACAGATTATTTATTCGTATTTTCTTTTGATGGTAATTCCAGTTTAGCGCGTAAAAACCCATTAGGTGTTATTGAAGCTTTTAAACTGGCCTTTCCAAATGGTCATGAAGCAGCAGGCTTGGTTATAAAATGTATGCGCCCTGATATTAACAATCCGGCATGGCAACGCATTTTAAAGCTGGCAGCCACTGACAGTCGGATACACATTATTGATCAAATGTTAAGCAAGCCCGAAGTGCTGGGGCTTTATAAAGTGTGCGATTGTTTTGTTTCTCTGCGCCGAGCAGAGGGATTTGGTCGCGGTATTGCCGAGGCTTTACTGCTGGGACTTAATGTTATTGCGACTGATCATGGCGGTAATGTGAATTTTTGTTTGACAATAACCGTATCTTTAGTATGATTTAAACTTGTAAAGTTAGAAAAAAAGACTATGTAGAAGCCACTGGCCAGTTTTGGGCAGAACCTGATTTAGCCCATGCAGCGAGTATTATGAAAAATATTGCCGGCAAGAGTCTCAAGTTTAAAAAAATAATTAGTCCTATTATAAAACAACAAGTTTCATTACATAAGATCGGCGAAAACTATAAAAATCGATTAACCGTTATTAGTGACAGTATAAAAATGTGCATGGACATAACCGATAAAAATGATGTTTTTCTGCAAACGCCTAACCAAAAATAACCTTATACCCTAAAATTTAAAGAGCCAATAATATGAAATGCATTTGCGTCACTGGGGCAATCCAGAATGACTTGGATTTGATTTTTAACATTATGCAACAATCGGGTATAAAATCGTCTCAGCCAAGCGAGCGTAATGAATTAATAGACATGCAAACTTGGCAGGAACAAGCCTTGACATTGGATAACGACTCTTTAGCAGAAAATACAGCAACTTTTAATCCTGGCCGCTTCATGGAGCAAATGGCCAGTGATATTTTTGTCGCCAACCTAAAGTCAACGGCGTGGGGATGGGCTGATAGCCGAATACCACAATACTTTAGGCATGCTCTTTCAACAAAAAGGCGAGTTTGAAAAAGCCGTTACTTTTCATAAACGCGCCATTAATCTTGATCCACAGTATGCCGCAGCATTTTGTAATTTGGGTGTGGCTTTAAAAAACCTGAGCCTTAAAGAAGAGGCCATTACAGCCTATCAGCAAGCCTTACAAATCAATCCTAAAATGCCCGAGGCGGATAACAATCTAGGTAATTTACTACGTGTGATGTGGGATTTGGTGGGTGCTAAAGCCAGTTTAAAGCAGGCATTAAAATTGAGGCCTGATTATGCGGATGCTAAGAGGAATTTGGATGAGTTGGTGGCTATGGCTAAGTTGCTTAAGAAAAAGCTGTGATTAAAACTGTAGTGAAAAAAGTTTAGTGACGGGACAGTTAGAAAATGCAGTGAAATGTACGCCAATTGAAACCAAGGAATGCTTTGGTGAGTGATTTTATATTGAAGGATAAGGTTATAAAAAACCTTGCTAATAAAACTAATTCTAATTTTCATAGCTGCATTCTGTTTGGATCGGAGTATTTTCCAGTTTCAGATAATCGTAATCTGCCCCCTGTTTTCGAAAATTTAGAAATGTCTTCATTGATTATTTGTATTATTTTTATTATTTTTATTATTTTGTTCATGGAACTTTAAATGGTTACTAAAAAAAACACATCTCGCTCAACAAACCCTAAAACCACACGGACCATAAAATCCAAAAGCCCCTCAACAGCCGGCACACCAACACCGCCAGTAATCGAATATGCTACTTCAAAAACCCATACGCCATTGACCGAGTCACTCGCTAGTCCTGAGACCGATCAGGAACAAGCATTCCCACAAAGAATTCAACTTCCTACTTTTGGAGATAAACCGATTGTAGCTGAAAATATAATTGGGTGCTTTGATACCTGTCAAGGCGGTAGAGTGCAAGGCTGGCTTGCAAATACCTATGCAATTGATGAACCGTTAGAAATCGAAATTTTAGTAGATGGACATCCTATAACTAGTGCAATTGCCAATACTTTTCGGCAAGATCTTATGGCTGAGGGCATTGGTAAAGGCAACAATGCATTTGACTTCATGTTATCAAAAACTTTATTTGATGGTGGAGAGCACTTAATTGAAGTAAGGGAGATTTCAAGCCAATTATTACTCGCCGGATCACCGAAGGTTTTTCGATCCAGTTCGGACGTATGTATTTCTATGGGGGAGGCGTTAGGAAATTCAGATGCATCTGAAGAAAGCTGTCTAAAAGAAGAAATTGATATATCAAGTATTAATATAGACATGTTTGTGGGCTTTAGTGCTCATGGCTGGGCTTATTCAAGCCAAC
>CAMDWT010000116.1 GCA_945877505.1 Crenothrix polyspora | reverse complement strand
CCCACCTCCAACTGGACCATACAACCATGTTAGATAAATAATAATAGGAACTAAAGTGATTGTTAAAAAACTAGTGATAACCATTGGTATGTGTGTCATGCCAAAAGCCAATTGCAAAGCATAAGGAAAATGCATGATGCCATTCAGAGCTGTACCCAATAATAATAACCGTATAATAGGAGATACATTTAAAGCTAGAGCGTTATCCCCAGTCCATAAGAAAACTAAATCTTCTACAGAAATAGTAACAGCCATTACGAGCGGAAAAAGACAAGAGGCTAGCAATCTTGTTCCAGAACAGTATAAACCAATTAATTGTTTTGTATTTCCAGTAACAACAAGTACTGATAAACGTGGATACAGTACATTAAAGACAGGTGAAAGTAACAAATACAAGCCATTAGCAACTACACCAGCAAGTGCGTAACGCCCAAAATCTTCTAAGCTAAGCATTCTGCTCAGCAGTATCTTGTCCAATTGCATCAGAATAATACTTAAAATTGCAACTCCACTCATCCCCACAGAAAAACGCCATATCTGTTTAAGCGCGTTAACATCAAAATGTAGCAACTTAATTCGTCCAATGATTCGCCATGCAGCAAAGCGCATAGTTAATGCGTTAAGTAAACCAACGCCTGCCTGCCACATAAAAAAAGCCTCAATGGTTGGAGATACAAAAGCGAGTATTGCAACCCCACCCAGGCTAGTAAATGTTGCCATCACAGCGCTCACAGTGCTCACCACCGTCATGCGTTGCGCACCCATTAAAGCCCCTTGATACAGGCCCACAGGCCAGCGACAGGCGGCAACAAAGCCCATCAAAATCACGGCATGTTGAATGGTTTGTGGTGGCAGGTGTTTTGATTGAAGCCAATGTTCGGTAATTAACGGAGCTAACGCAAATATGAGTAAAGCAATACCGGCGGCCAAACTCCAATAAACCACAGCAAGCGTGTGTAGTAATCGCCCTGATTCTGGCAAATTCCCCGTTTCGGAATGTCGCGCCACCTCGCGGTTAATAGTCGGCGCAAGCCCCATATCCAGCAATGACAACATGGCTTGCATCGTTGCAAAAAAACCAATGAGTCCGTAGGCTTCTATGCCCAGATATTTCAGGTAAAGAGGCACAACCGCCAAACCTATCAATGCTGTCCAAACCGAACTAGCTAATCCCGCTAAAAGATTTCGACTAAGACTCATAGAGCATTTCTCATTACTGTTGTTCCCGTAAGCTATTTTGTTCTGCTTCCTGTTTCAACCCGGCTATTTCTAAACGCAAATGTTCATATTCCTGTACTTTAATTTGTAAAAACTCCACTGTCATACGCGATTTTTGCTCGATGCCAAGCGGGGTTAGCAAATAAACGTAAGCAAGTTTATTTTTATTATTCCGAAAGTTCTGCATTTTGATGAAGCCTTTATCTAAAAGAGCTTTAATGCAGTAATTGGTTTTGCCTAAACTGATCGCCAGCGCATCAGATAAGTCACGCTGACTCATGAGTGGGTTTGAATCAAGAAGACGAAGCACCTTTAAATGACTTTCTTCATGTGCGCTTGGGTCAGACATATTTTTCATCAGAATTTAAAGAGTAGCTATCCATATTGCATTAAATGCAATAAGTGGGCAGTAGATTTTGGTTGTTCTGACGAGTTAAAATAACGCGTTCAGTAATTGAACGCACTATAACACAATAGATTTATTGTGAAATGTTATTTCATGTTTTTATGAAAATAAAAAACCGAATGCAGATTTATTGACTTTTAAAAAGTTGAAAACTCGGAGTTGAAAGTGGGTTACTTATATGCGTTAAGTCTAAACGGTTAAATAATCAGGTATCTGATCAAGGTTACGTAGACAGTCGAGAATAATTTGCTTTTGCCCAAAACCGATGCCATCCATTTCATGAATTTTCTCTATTGAAAACCATTTAAAGTCTAATGCCTCACCCTGTGGAACAAAGATGCCTGAAAGTTCTGCGGTATAAGTTAAACCAATCGCATGTTGCCTGGGATCAAAATATTCGCCCAATCCTATTTCAGGCATATATTGAACCACCTTAGCTGATTCATTCCCAATTAATTTAATTTTGACTTTGTCTCCGAGTGTTTCAATAATTTCTCGTGTTACTCCTTCTTTTAGCGATTCTTTATATTGCAGTCTACCGCCGATTAAACACCAGCGATCTCCCTGATGCGGGGTCTTTCGCAAGATAAGACCGTACTCACTGATTTCACCATTATCCAAACAGAAAGGTAAAACATCAACACAGACGATAGGTATACATTTTTGAACATTACGCCATTCGTCTTCAGGTAACCAATAGGATGATTTTGGGGAAATTAAAGTCATTTTTTTATTCTACAGCATTGGATCAGGCTTTAATACTTTTTGAAAAAAAGGAGTCGAAAAAAAGGGCATCCTTCATTCTTGGGTTTACACTTTTTTGCAATAACCACCCCGTCGGGTTAGCGAAAGCGTAACCCGACAAAGATTATTGGCATTTTTTGTGATAAAAAAGTGTCAACTACTTTTGGGCTTCTATGAAGGATGCAAAAAAAAGGTATAAAAACTTAAGACCCCAATACTTTTCAACCTAGATATTTCATAATTCTTGATCTATTAAATTAAAGCACTTGGCTTCACGTTTTAATTCAGATTGTGGATAGCCCGGTAGTTCTTTACCCAAAAAAAGCATAGGATACGAAACTGTTCCAAAATACAACTCGTAAGGCAATCACCTGAGCCAAAGCCATGACAGCCTGCCAGATAAAAAAAACTTGTATGGTAGGCGCTACAAACCATAACACAACCAGCGCTCCCACACCTTGCATTGTTGCGACAACGCTCAGCAACATTCACTGGCACTTGCCGCTGTAACCCGTTCAATCCGCCAATATACAGGGAAACCGGCCAACGCAATGCAATAACCAGTCCCATTATCCAGAGAGCTTGTTGCAAATTGCCTCTAGTGAGCTGCTCCGGATTTAGCCAATAGTTGGCGATAGGGCCAGCAAGAAGAGCGATGATTACTCCCACCACTAAAGCGACCCCCCAATAAACCACTTCCAACGTACGTGCTGTATCCGCCATTCGATGGCTTTTTTGCACTTCTGAAGACAGTCTCGCCATTTCTCTATTCAATGCTTGTGCCAGCCCTAAATCCAGAATGGCCAACATGCCCATTAATGAAGTAAACACGCCAACAATGCCGTATGACTCCACGCCCATCAGACGAATGTAGAACGGGACAAAGGCCAATCCCATCAATGCAGACCATGCACTCCCGCCAAAATTGGCAACAACGTTTCTCTTAAGAGACATGAGCGGCTCTATCGGTATTTAGCACTATAAGGTGAATTTCCTGCAATGTAACGGCCGTCATATGAGCTCTAAGCATGTCGCTGTTCGCCAATTGTTATTCATGCTCTTTCTTTAAATGCAAAGCGCTTACTGATATCTCTGGAATATTTAGCAATTTACTATCATTTGTTAAAAGTTCCGCATTCAAATAACTCGCAGTTGCAACGATAATGGCATCGGGTAATTTAAGTCTATACTGACGACGCAAGCTAATAGTGGTTTGTTTAATGTGTTTTGATAAATCAACGATAGTGACATCCGCTAAAAAATCATTAATTTCTGACTCACTTTCAACGCTCAATAAAGGATAGGATAATAATTCAATCTCAGTGATGACTGAGATATAAATATTTGCCTGGGGCAAAGGCTTACGTAACCGCCCGGCTAAAAAATATAAGACGACATTCGTGTCTAAAATAATATTCAAGTCCATTCCTATCGAATAGACTTTTGAAACTCTAAGGGATCTTGACTCAAAGTGATTTTGCCAGCATGACGATTTATATCGTGCTGCACACTATGCTCTTTCTTTTGATGCTCCTTAACCAGCCTAATCGATTGATTAATTTTTGTGCGATTTTTAATAAAATCAATAAAGTCAATAACCTCAATAGCTTTTTCCTCAGGCAAATCAAGGCTTTTTTGATAAATGGTTTCAGCTAAATTCATTGTATTATTCCTCATTAAGGCTTCAATTTGCAGCTTGTAATCTGATATGGGATTTAATATACACTATTTCTATGGCCATATTATAACCCATAGACACCATAGCATGACTCCCTTTACCACCAGGCCTACACCCGACAATGTTGCAGCTATTAATATTCTATTTTCCGGTAACACAAGCCATTGACCAAAGTATTGGAATAGTGCATTGCGAAGCGGGACGGGGTTTACATACTCACACCCACCCATCCACTCGTGCCGTAGCAACTGCTCGGTGATGGATGTCTTGCCTGCACCATTAGGACCTGCGACAACGATCAGACGCGGAGCATCACTCATTCTGC
>CAMDWT010000115.1 GCA_945877505.1 Crenothrix polyspora | reverse complement strand
TAAGCCGGATTATTTTTTAGAGGCCGTCGGTGAAAATGCTGCGCAGACTATTGGACGGATCATTGAAAAAGCCGATGAAGTTATGGCAAAAGTACAACCTGACGCGCTCATGTTGTATGGTGATACCAACTCCTGCTTAGCGGTCATCGCTGCAAAGCGGCTTAAGATTCCTGTTTTTCACATGGAGGCAGGTAATCGTTGTTTTGATCAACGTGTCCCCGAAGAATTAAATCGTAAGGTATTGGATCATCTGAGTGATATCAATTTGGTACTGACTGAGCATGCGCGACGCTACCTGATCGCCGAGGGCATTCGACCAGAGACGATTATAAAAACAGGCTCACACATGCGTGAAGTGTTGGATTATTACATGCCAAAGATTCACCAGTCGAATGTGCTACAACGCATGAGTTTAGAGGCAAATAAGTTTTTTATAGTCAGTGCGCATCGTGAGGAGAACATAGACAGTCCAGAAAATATGCTGAATATGATAGAAACGCTTAACGCCTTGGCCGAGGTTTATAATTATCCAGTCATCGTTTCTACGCATCCACGCACGCAAAAACGTTTAGATACCATGGAGTTAGGTAGTTTAAATCCGCATATACAGTTTCTTAAGCCATTTGGTTTTTGTGATTACATCAAGCTACAGATGGAAGCTCTGTGCGTGGTTTCTGATAGTGGTACTATCACTGAAGAGGCTTCGTTGCTTAATTTGCCAGCGATTACCATCCGTAATGCGCATGAGCGTCCAGAAGGTATGGATGTGGGTACACTTATTATGAGCGGCTTAAAAAAAGCCCGCGTTCTGGATGCCGTTCGAATTATTATTGCTCAACATGACAAGACTCGGCGGGTAATGCAATCAGTCCAAGATTATGAGGCGGGGCCGGTATCCAAGCAATTGCTTCGGATTGTACTCAGCTATGTCGATTATGTTAACCGGACAGTATGGTCAGTTAATAGCTGATCAGTCGCTTGATTAAAGGTTAAAAATGAGGGCCATCCTTGGATAACGCATTTAACTCACAATTTAACGTGGTGCTTGTTACTGGAGCCAATGGTTTTGTTGGTCAGTCGCTTTGTAAGCGTTTATTTCAACAAGGGCAAGCTGTGTGTGCCGTTGTGCGCAGTTCCAGTACACAAGTTGACAATAATGAGTCTATAGCGGTCGGTGATATAAAGGGTCATACGGATTGGACGAAGGCTCTGCAAGACGTAAAAGTGGTCGTTCATCTTGCTGCGCGTGTCCATGTGATGAATGAAATGACAGACGATCCTTTAGCCGAGTTTCGTAAAATAAATGTTGAAGGTACTTTGAATCTTGCTCGGCAGGCTTTTAAAGCAGGAGTAAGCCGCTTCATTTATATCAGTTCCATTAAAGTTAATGGTGAATTTACAGACCCAGGCTGTCCCTTTAGGGCTGATGACGCACCACAGCCAATGGATCCTTACGGGATCTCTAAACGAGAAGCTGAGGATGGCTTACGCCAACTAGCAAAAGATACTGGCTTAGAAGTTGTCATTATTCGTCCACCACTGATTTATGGCCTAGGTGTAAAGGCTAATTTTTTAAGCATGATGCGCTGGTTACACAAAGGCATCCCGCTTCCTTTGGGTTCAATTAATAATGCACGTAGTTTGGTTGCTTTGGATAACTTGGTTGATCTTATTGTGACGTGCATACAGCACCCTGCGGCGGCTAACCAAACTTTTTTGGTGAGTGATGGTGAGGACATTTCTACGACTGACTTATTAAAAAAGACGGCTGTAGCGATGGGTGTAAATGCTAGGTTGATACCGGTGCCAGACATACTTATTAAGGTGGGTGGTAAATTGCTAGGTAAGGGTGATGTCGTTCAGCGTCTGTGTGGTAATTTACAGGTAGATATTACTAAGGCCCAGCAATTACTCGGTTGGGCGCCACCTATTTCTGTTCAAGAAGGTTTGCGGCGAGCAGTCGCGACTATTGCGCAGTAAAAAAATTAGGCTCTATATGAAAATATTGTGGAAGCTTACGGGCTTTCTGCACGTAGTAGATTTCATATAGAGCTAACGTTATTAAGTCTTAACAGCGTTGGTAGAAGTCTTCGACGCGAACAATATCATCTTCTCCGGTGTATTCTCCTACCTGTACTTCTATCATGATTAAATCAATTTTACCTTGGTTTTCTAGTCGGTGTAATTGGCCCATTTGTATATAGGTCGATTCATTGGGTCTTACTAAGAACGTTTGTCCGTCGACATTGACCGTGGCGGTGCCTGAAACAACAATCCAATGTTCATTGCGATGAAAATGTTTTTGTAAAGACAGTTTGCTGCCCGGTTTTACAACGAGCCGTTTTACTTTGTAGTGTTCGGCTTTTTGTAAGACTTCATAAGTGCCCCATGGGCGGTGGGCTAAGCGGTGTATTTCGGTAAGTTCCGAATGGTTTGCTTTTAGTTGCATAACCACTTCTTTGACGTGTTGTGAGCTACCTTTTTTAGAGATTAATAGGGCATCACTGGTATCGATAACCAGTAAGTCGTCAACACCGACTAAAGCAATTTGACGGTCACCGGTCATTATTAAGTTGTTGGTTGAATCAATGCAGATGGGCTCAGGCGAATTTAGTAAGCGGGGCAATATCGCATTGTCTGTCGTGTTGGTTTTGAATTCATCAAATAAAGCATCAAAACTACCTAAATCTGACCAGCCCATATCACAGGCTACCATTTTAACTTTGTCGGATTTTTCCATCACCGCGTAATCGATACTGTCTTCTGGGATCGCTTGCATGGCCGCTAAATCAATACGAATTTCTTGTTTTGATTCGGTTTTGACTATGGCCTGTAAACAAGCTTGGTGGATGTCTGGGGCGTATTTTTCTAACTCGGCTAAGAAGACACCGGCTTTAAAACAGAACATCCCAGAGTTCCAGAAGTAATTGCCTTGCTCAATATAGGCTTTAGCTTTGACGGCATCGGGTTTTTCCTTAAAAGAAAGCACCTCATTGCCACTGGCTTCAATATAACCGAAGCCTGTTTCTGGGTAGGTCGGTTTAATACCAAAAGTGACGAGGTTATTTTGCTCGGCTAAAGCTTTAGCGGCTAAGACGGCTTGTTTATAGGCCGCATGGTCTTTAACTCTGTGGTCAGAGGTGGTAACAAATACTAAATCGTCTTCATCTAAGGCCATACATGCTAACGCAATGGCGGGAGCCGTGTTGCGTCCGATGGGCTCTAGTAAGAATCGAGCTGAACCTGTGCTGACTTGCTCAAGTTGGTCCATGGCTAAAAAATAGTGTTCTATGTTTGAGACGATCATTGTCTGACTGCAAAGTGGCTTATTTCGCAATACGGTATCTTGAAATAACGACTGGCCATTAAATAAGCGTACAAATTGCTTGGGTAATGTCGTGCGGCTTAAGGGCCAAAGACGTGTGCCTGAGCCTCCGCATAGAATGATATTAATCATAAATTCTCTTTTTTAATTCAAGTTAGTCGTCTGGTGGGTGATGGCGGATAGCTGTTCTTTAGTTTAAATTGGCTTTAATTAAGCATTCAATTTCTGTCACCTTTTGTTCTAACAACGCCGGATTAGCTTTGCTTTCGACATTTAAGCGTAAGAGTGGTTCGGTGTTAGACGCGCGGATATTCATGCGCCAGTCACCGAAGTCTAGGCTAATACCGTCGGTTGTATCGAGTTGCGGACTTTGTGGTTGGAAGTGTTGCATGATGGCATCCAATACGTGGGGAAGGTTGTTAACGGTGTAATTTAACTCTCCACTGCAAGGGTAGACTTGCATGCGCTCAGCCACCAGTTCAGAGAGTTTTTTGCCCGTTTTGCTCATTAATTCGGCAATGAGTAACCAAGGTATCATGCCTGAGTCGCAATAAGCAAAGTCCCTGAAATAATGATGAGCTGACATTTCACCCCCGTAAATGGCATCTTCTAAACGCATTCTTTCTTTAATAAAGGCGTGGCCTGTTTTGGATTGTACGGGTATACCGCCGGCGGCTTTAACCAAATCGATGGTATTCCAAGTTAGTCTGGGGTCATGAATAATTTTTTCGCCAGGATTTTTAGCTAATAAGGTTTCGGCTAAGAGTCCCACTAAATAATAGCCTTCGATAAAGTTACCCTGATCGTCAAATAGGAAGCAACGGTCAAAGTCGCCATCCCAAGCAATGCCTAAATCAGCCTGATGTTCTATAACGGCTGCAGTTGTCGCGGCACGATTTTCAGGCAATAAGGGATTGGGTACGCCATGGGGAAAATGCCCGTCAGGGGTGTCATGGATAAAGGCGCAATCAAACGGAAGGCGCTGGGCGATAGCTTGCATCACGGCAGCCGCCGAGCCGTTGCCGGCGTTCATAACAAGCTTGAGTGGTTTGAGTGCGGCTAGATCAACGTAGGTCAGTATATGTTCAATATAAGCTGTTTTGTCGGGATGTTTTTGCACTTGACCGGTTTTTTGGGTCTGCGGGAGAGCCGATAA
>CAMDWT010000114.1 GCA_945877505.1 Crenothrix polyspora | reverse complement strand
ACCACGGTGGTACTTGCACCCGCATGATCTGCCCCCGCTTTAGTTGCAGCAACGGTAGTCAGTACGTTGATATTCATGGTGAGCGTGCCGGTGTTGGCGACACCTACCGCCATTAGATTGGCTGTAAGAATAGTTGCTTTCCCTGTGGTTTCATCCATGTAATCAGCATCAGGACCGCTATGTAGCTTGGCGATTACCGCACCGGTATAACTGCCCACATTAATACTAAATGTGCCATTATCACTAATTTTGCCTGTCCCTATCTTGGTTGTTCCATTACCTTGGTAGAGATCAACATACAGATCATTATCTGGACGCACAGGACCTGCCACAACCGATCCTGCTACGATATTATTCTGCGCTGCAGGTGTAACCGTCGCATGGCTAGAACCACCGCCCATAGCTATAGCGGCACCTACACCGCCTCCTACAGCAGCAACTCCCCCTGCTATCCACCAAGGATTGATACCGGCAAGCCGATCCATCATTGATGCGCTAGGAATGTAACTTAATTCCGTGCCGCTGATGCCTGCCAAGCTGTTATGTAGGGCATTGTCGCCAGGCGCCATGCTTAGCAAGGCATCATGATCACCATGGGCATAAACTAGCGTTGTGCCATCACCTAAATCTGTGCCTGAGCTATTTTGTCCGTTGACTTTATAATCCTTACCGTCTTTGCCTGGTAAGGTAAGGTCACACGCCTCATCAGCATTGGCTTCATTGTAATAATTACTTAAAATCAGTTGCGTGCCATCGGCATACTGTAGTTGTAAATCATCGCCAACTCTTTTGACGATGACGTTATCAAGCAACTGGTCTTTGCCCTCTTTACGGCTGGTAATACGGTAATGCTCGCCGGCCTTGGCTTTAATAACATTGGCTTGCCCTGCCTTTAATGGAACCGTGGTAGTGCCATTGTTTAAAACTAAGTTATCAGTTGCTTTTACAGGTTTTTGTGAAGTAGTCATGAATTAATATCCAGTAAGTAAGTAATTAATTAAGTAATTAAGTAAGTAAGTTAGTTAGATAAGTGTTTTACTTATCCGGAATAAATTTTTTTGCCGAGGCTATTGCACTTCAATTTTTCTATTTTCCAATGCCACGATGCCAGTCGGGGGTTGCAACCCCGACTGTAACGTTTGGATGCTTCAATAGCTTTCGAAACTTTAAACGTTAGAGACTGGGTTGCAAACCCCGTCCCGCTTGAACTTCTGGCACATGACTAACCCTATACCGATGCCGGTCGGGGTTTATAACCCCGAACGAAACGTTTGCATGCCTCGTTGAGCTCAACGAGGTTGACGTTCGCAGCAATACCCCCAAGGAGTGTTTGTTTATCGGCGACGTTGGCGTCGATGAAAAGAAATTGGCTAGGTTTAGTTTTCATTTTTTTAGGGGTGGGGGCATTAATAGTAAAGGGGACGACAATTTTTTTATGGAGATTAACAGATAAGAACGCATCAATGTCTTACAAATGCCTTACAAATTCTTACAAGCTCTTACAATTTTAAAAATGACTTGAATAAAATACAGAATTAGGATTACGATACAAGGTATTGATTTTATTTGTGTTCAAAGAGGTAGGGTGAGGATTTTTGTTTGTTTGTTTTTAGTTATCAGTTGGATGCTTGTGTTGTCTACATTCGCCTTTGGAGCAGAAAACGACCCACTATTTGAGCGTATCGAAGTCATTAAAGAACATAAAGATCATTCGCTGAGTTTTGCTCAAGTACTTGAGAGTCAAAACTGGAAAACACTGGATAGTTCCATTCTTTCTGGTGCGTTTACCAAAAAGGCGCACTGGCTAAAATTGACCATCGACCCTAAAAAGCATGATGCGCTTTTGCTGACCGTGCTGTTTACCCGTTTAAATGATGTGCGTTTGTATGTGCCTAATGCGCTTTTGGATGCAAACACCAAAAATCCAGCTATCAGCACAGAGGTTCCTAACTGGCACTATTATCAACAAGGTAATAGCTTTGCTTTTGGTTTGCGTGAGTTAAATTGGAGGGGTTTTAGTTTTGCTTTACTAAATAGTGATGATCAAGCGCATGACGTCTATTTGCGTGTGCTGTCTCGAAGTTCTCATTTAATCTATCCGCAACTATGGAAGAAAAATGACTTTTATGAATATCAACGACTTGAGTTATTAATTTATGGTTATTTCATTGGAATAACGACGCTGTTTTTAGTGTTAGCGCTCATCTTGTTTTATTTTGTTCGCACACGATTACACTTCACCTACGTCTTTTTTGTACTGTCAGGACTGTTTTATATTTTATTTGCGAGTAGCTTTCTGCAGCAGTGGCTCAGCTACAATCCACCCATTGGACTGTGCGCCTCTATTATACAAATTAGCTCCGTTGCGGTGTTGCGGGAAATGCTAAGCAAATCCTTGACCTTAATTTATCGTATCCAAACGCTATTTATGCTTATTGGCTTGGTGGCAATTTATTATTCAGTCATGGGACTTTATGGAGAAATTGCCTTTATTTTTATCTTATTTAATTTGATTTCAGCTATTTTCAGCGCAGGTGTGGGTTTTGTGATGTGGCGTAAAAAGTTAATCGATGGCAATGTGAGTTTTACCTATCAGATAGTGTGTATCAATTATATCATCACTATCGCCGTGCTTTTTGGTATGCAAACGCCTGTTTTTATGATGCTTTATACGACTGAGCTGGGTATATTGTTTAATTTTATGGTGTTGATTATTGTGCCGTTGAAAAATGCTTATCAACACTTTCAACTGCATGAAAAATCCGTCTATTTAGCGCAGTTGCAAGCGCAAGCGTCAAAATCACAACGTCATTGGCTAACCATGGTCACACATGAAATTAAAACGCCGCTCTCGATCATCAAGGGTTGCTGCCAAAACATGGAACTAATTAATACGCAGCCCATCATGGAAGCGCGTATTGATAAAATAAAAATAAATGTGTCCCAAATTGATACCTTGATTCATCGTTTTTTGAATAATGATGAGGTTTTAGATCGCTTAAACCATCTTAACAAAACGGCACTCAACCTGAATATTTGGCTCCAAGAACAATTAATTTTTTTTGATGAGGATGCACAAAAGCGTTTGAATTTAAATATCAAGTCAAATCTAATGGTTTTTGCTGACCCAGGTTTATTGGCTATTGCCCTCAATAATTTACTCACCAATTCATTAAAATATAGCCTAGCCAGTTCAACTATTGAAATTACCTGCCAGAAAAGAATTAATCAAAACAAAAAGGGCATTTTATTATCAGTGAGTGATTGCGGTGAATTCATTGATAGTGAAAAATGTGATTTTTTGTTTAGACGATATCAACTCAATGAGTACGCTGGAAATGGTATAGGTCTTTGGGCCTGTCGAGAAATTGTTCGAGCCCATGAGGGCGATGTTTGGCTTGAACCCAAAATAGCTAAAGGCAATCAATTTAATATTTGGCTACCTGAAAAAGGAAAATGTTAATGCAAAAAAATATTCATGTCGTTATTGTTGAAGACAATATTGATTTAGCTGAAGAGTTAGGGTTTTATCTTCAACATCAAGGAATGAATGTAACTATATTTCAAAGCGGAAAAAGACTGGATGGCTGGCTGAATCAAAATAAATGTGACGTATTAATACTGGATTTAACACTTCCAGGTGAAGATGGACTCTCTATTGCCAAGCGGCTATCACTTCATAACGATTTACGGATTATTATGCTAACTTCGCGTGTAATGAGGGACGACAGAATTGCTGGGTATGACGCAGGTGCTGATGTCTATCTCAATAAACCTGTCGATTTTGAAGAGCTTAGCTCAATTGTTTGCCGTTTAGCTAAGCGTGTTGTAGACGTAGAGACTCTTGAAGAAAACAATACCTGGAAGCTTAATTCAGAAATATTTTTAATAACATCTCCAAATGGTAAAGAAATAGAACTGACAACAAATGAACATATATTTCTGAAATTATTGAGTCAAAATGAAGAGCATTATGCTACTCGCGTAGCGTTGGAAGAAAAAATATGGGGTTGTAGTGACATTTACACTTCACGACGTCTTGATGTTCTCGTTAGTCGTTTGCGTACTAAACTGCAGAATCAAGACAGCTTAGTCATACAAACACATTGGCGTAAGGGCTATTGCTTTATTCAACAGATTTAGGACGTTTAAAGTGCATTTTGGGGTTGAGCCCATTATCAAATTAAGCTATCAACTTTAGACAGGACAAAACGGTAGAGACTGTGAAAATATTTATGTGGAATATTAGGGGACGTACTACGTTTACACCTTAACGTTTAAGGTTTCGCAAGTTATTGAGGTATCCAAATGTTTCGGTCGGGGTTATAAACCCCGACCGGCATCGAAAAAATCCCCCTCAGTCCCCCTTTTACAAAGGGGGAAGCTAAAATCATAATACTTTCACAGTCTCTGAAGCTATTGCACTCCAAACGTTCAGCATAAATAATACAATCCTATATAATGCTCAACCCCATGCCGGTCGGGGTTTGCAACCCCGACTGAAACGATTGGATGTTTTAATAGTTTTTGAAACGTGA
>CAMDWT010000113.1 GCA_945877505.1 Crenothrix polyspora | reverse complement strand
TCCATTAAACTGCCGGTCAGTTTAATGGTTACCTGGATCGTCAATTCGTTATCATTACGCGCTATAATTTCAGCCATTGGATTTCCTTGCTCTTTTTGAAAATCACAATTTTACCTTATTCTATGACATTATTCAAAATCAGCACCCATCTGGAAAGTTAAAGTCGGTGAAGACTGGGTTTACCTGTATTTATTGATTGAATTTCAAAGTCGTGTTGATAAATATATGGCGCTGCGTATTATGGTCTATATCGGCTTGCTGTACCAAGATTTAATAAAGCGCGGTGATGTTCTGGCAGAGGGTCGTTTACCGCCTATTTTACCCATCGTACTTTATAACGGCAAGCAACGCTGGACATCGGTTACCGATGTTGCCGATTTAATTCCCGTCGTACCCGGCTTGGTGGAACAGTTTAAATCCCATCTTAAATATTTACTGATTGACGAAAACGCTTACAGCGACGCAGAACTGGCCTCACTTACCAACTTGGTGGCCGCCGTTTTTAGATTTGAACAAGCAGACAGTCCGGCCACCATGGAAGGCTTAATAAGCCTGTTAATCGATTGGCTAGCCGATAGACCCGACTTACGGCGCATGTTTTCGTTATGGATACGCGCGACATTGATGAGAAAACCAAAGTACGGTATCTTATTACCCAAAATAGATGATTTACAGGAGATAAAAGTCATGTTGGCAGATAGACTAGAACAATGGGTACTGGCCTATATAGCAGAAGGTGAGCTAAAAGGTGAAATGCTATCTTTGCAAAGGCTATTGTCAAAGCGCTTTGGTGCAATTCCTGCTGTGACATAACCTGTTTAATTTCCAATGCACCAGTGGAGGCAATTGAGCGTTGGTTTGACCTTGCTATTGATGCTCAACAACTATCTGACATATTTAAAGACGACTAACACGCCAGTTAGCATTCACCACCTCAACCCACACTTAATCCACCAAACCCAATAGCCGTCATCCCGGAAGGGAGAGCGAAGCGAGGGTTGGCCGGGATCCAGTTGCCATGGATGGCAAATCGTAAAACAGTTAAAATCCAATCTTAAATGCTACCCACATTAACACCTCCATGTACTCTGGATCCCGGCAGTCCATGCCGGGATGACGGGAAATTTGTAGTTTTTTACATTGTCATGAAGTACTAACACGAAGGCCAAACCCAAGCTTTACACACCATAAACCACTGCATAAAAAACCAGCTTTACCACTTCACTCAAACAAAACTGTCGCCATCTTTCTTCATGCCACCAACGATCAGTCTGCCAGGGGGGGGCACCCTTTATTTATTCTTACCAAAAAACAGAAATGTTATAAGCTTTTAACTTCTCATCTACACTAATAAGTGTCATATTTTCTAACATACTTTGTGCAATAATGATTCTATCAAATGGATCATTATGATGGAAAGGTAGTGCTTGTAATTGAAAAATATGAGCCAAGGAAAAATTCAATACTTTTAAATCATTGACTTGCTGGTGTAGTGCCAACATATCCTCTAATTGTATTTTTAACTTAAGTTTACCTAACTGAACTTTAATTTGCATTTCCCATAGACTTGCCATACTCAAATATAACTGATTACCAGTATCCTGGCAAAGGTCCATCGCCTTCTTTGATAGCTTCTCTGGTTGAGAGTCCAACCAAATAAAAGTATGCGTATCAAGTAGTATTTTCATACATTCCCGAGCCAAAAATCATCTGGTAAAGAATTATTAAAGTCTTCACTCATCATCACCATATCACGATGTTGGCCAAAAACTCTTTGTTTTGGTTTAGCAGTAAAAGAGACCAGTTTAATTTTTGTTTTATTATCGGCAATAATAAAAATTTCTTCACCTTGCTCTACTAAGGAAATCAACTCTGTGAGTTTGTCTTTTGCTTCTTGTAAAGGTATGTTTAACATAAGTTTATCTAAAATGAATATTTTATATGCACAAATAGTACGCTTTTATCCTAATTAATCAAATAGTTTACCTATAGATTCAGTTTTGTTGATGCAAACATGCTTGATTAAAAAAGGGATGCGAGCGACCCCTTTGGATGGCAAATCATAAAGCAACTAAAAAACCTTAAACTCTACCCACATTAATACATCCATGTACTCTGGATTCCAGCGGTGCATGCCGGTATGACTAAACGTTTGAAGACATCAATAGCTTTCTAAACGTAAGTGACGGGGTAGCAAACCCCGTCACGCTTTAGTATCTATAAAATCGGTGGGTTATTTTTGCATCTTGCCTAAGTTTTAGTGGGTCATTTCATCATTGAAAACAGCATCCAAATTTGACGCTGAGATGGCGCTAATCAACCACTCTTTAAGTTGATCTTCGCTGGCGAGCCTTAATCTGTTGACAACTGCATCAGATAACTCACCAAAACGATGCTTAAGCATTAAGCCCAGCATTTCTGCCTCGCCTTCCAGCAATCCTTTTTGCCGGACTTTGGCAATTTCAAATCGATGTACACTCGTTACATATTGCATTTTTTCATTCTCCTCAAGGATTTCGATTTCTTGCCATAGTTGTTGATCAAGTTCTTCGGGTAAGCGCATCATCCAGTCAATTACGCCAAACAAGTCGATAACCCGTTGTTTATCCCATTTGCGTTGATAGAGTAGGCGTACCAACAGCCGCTTGGCCTGGTAGCGTTCCTCATCGTTCTTTCGGGTTCGTTGTGTCAGTATATGCGTTGCCGTTACTATCGCAAACGAGTTATCCGCTGCTAACAGTTCATTCACCTTGTCATGATAATCGGTCAGCCTGCCAAGTTGGAACAGTGCTTTGTATCAACCGATAAGACAAACCGGCTTTTTTAAAAACAGCACTCAAGCAAAAGTCCAGACGGCGTAGATGCGGTGGATCGCTCACCACCAAGGCACTGCGCCAATGATGTAGGGTTATAACGCGGCAATAGTTAAGTCTCTTGATGGGAATTAATGGATAATCCATCAAATAATAATGCCTCAAAAGGGATGCCTTGTTTAAGCAAAAACAAAGGTTGGGGTAGGCTTATAATAGCTCTGTCCGGTACGTAAACCAGAAAACATACACGTTAACAAAATTTTTTGTGCATAACCGGTTCTGAATAATTACAATTATTCCTTCTAATTTATATTGTCATTAAATGGGTTGATTATTTTTAAAGAATTCGCAATGAGTTTTCCATCCTGCATATCTTCTGTATAAAGTACCTCACATTGATTTATCAAAGCCGATGCAACTATGATGGAATCATAGTAAGAGAATTGGTGATTAAGTCTAATTTCTGAAGCAGCAATAAATGTTTCTTGTGAGATATTAACAACAGAGTAACGCTCGTAACAATTTACTATAAAAGAACTTATTTCGCTTTCCTGGAACTGAAGCTTCTTGAGTAAACTTCGTTGATAACTTGTACAGAAATCGTTGGTGAGCCATTAAGGATGATATCTTTGGCAATAACTTGCTTAGAAGCCATTTTATCGCAAAAAGCATAAATAAAGATATTTGAGTCAATAAAACACTTAGCGCTCATTGGCTTGTTCTCGGGAAAGAAAGTCAGTTGATGGATCGATATGTCTAGGGTTAGTAGAAAGTGTTTCAATGAAATCGGGTTGCTTTAAGTGCATAACAACGGCATCATCCTCAACCATGATGATAACTTTTGCTTTTTTGCCAGTGTAAAGCTTATGAAATGTCTTAGGTATTTGAACAATTCCATTATGAATGTTGGCTTCAAATTCAATTGCGTACATAGTTATACCTTTATTGATTGAGTAGGGTAGATTTACGATCTGATGTTTATCATTATACGAAATATCTATATATGATCAATACCTTCGCCAAAAATCAGATAGCCTTGGCGTAAGTTCTGCCGATTCATATAGCCTTGGCAATCTGGCAGTTGATTAACAACTCATTTGGCATTTTTGCCAAACAGTTTTTAGTCCTGTGTATGTATTTGCTGACTCTGGAAACGGTTTTCAGATCCAGCATACTCTTAAAATTCATGACTTGGAGCTTTCGAATTAGCTTTTCCGTTTGGCGAAGGTATTGATGATCAGATGTTATTTTTAATGACTTCATCTACCTGGTTCGCTGACTCGTTGAAAAATCGACAATCAACCCCAGCATGCGCGTCTTGCCACAGGCTATCCTATAGCATAGTAGCTTCAAATAACGACTAAAAATAATGTAAATATGCACATATAAAATGAATGCGCCCCCTTTATCTTTTTCTACCCAGATTAATACATCCATGTACTCTGGATCCCGGCGATCCATGCCGGGATGACGAGGCTTATGTAGTTTTTACAGGGTCACGAAGTATTAATACGAAGACCAAACCCAAACCTTAAACTTTACAAACCAAACCCTATAGCCGTCATTCCGGCAGGGATCGCCGGAATCCGTACGCCCGTAAGGGCGTGCTATTAATACGGTGAAAGTCCGTATCAGAGAAAGCCAAAATCTCTGTAGTTGAAAGTAACTGCGTCACCGTGAGGTGGGGTGGAGAGTAACTGGAAACGAACTGTCAGTCTGTAGGATG
>CAMDWT010000112.1 GCA_945877505.1 Crenothrix polyspora | reverse complement strand
CATTGTTTCAGACATTTACATTCTCCTTTTATTATGAAAATAACCAATATTTTATTGGCCACCGAAAAGCTATTCAATTTTATGCGAATTAAACATCCTCAGCAATGAAAGTTCATTAACTTAAGCTAATGAGGATTTAATTTATAAGGAGTCTATTAAAGTAAGCCTAATTTAAGGCGCTATAATTTTAGCGGTTAAATCTTACTGCATAATAGGTTTGAGTTGATGGCCTTCATCTTATGATGCTTTATCGCCGTCCATGAGTGCAGCAACTTCAGGGTAATTGGTTTTACCTGTTGCCATAACGGGAATTGTATCCACGATTAAAATTTTCTTTGGCAAACTAATGTTAGAAACACCTGGAGAAGCCACTAATAGGGAGGCAATGGTCGCTTTTTTATAAGTAGTGACTAAAATTATTTGCTCTCCTTTTTTTTCATCCGGCAAACTGATGACGGCGTGATGTTCTGTTGGCCAAGCGGTGATAGCTAATTCTTCTACCGCAGCTAAGGAGATCATTTCTCCTCCAACTTTAGCAAAGCGCTTACTGCGGCCACGGATACTGATGAAACCTTCATTATCAATATTAACAATATCGCCAGTATCATACCAACCCTTGCCGTAGATGGATTCAGGTGGCACCAATTGACCTGGATTAGTGGCTAAGAGATAGCCTAACATAATATTCGGGCCCTTGACGTGTAATTGTCCCGCATCATTAATTCCTGGGATTGGCTCTAGTTTGTAATCCATACAAGGCATAAAGCGGCCGACAGTGCCTGCTTTGTGATAAAGCGGTGTATTAACAGACGTTATGGGTGATGTTTCGGTAGCGCCATAGCCTTCTAGAATTCGAATGCCAAATTTATCAGACCAGATTTGACGTGTGTTTTCTTGTAGTTTTTCGGCACCTGCAATGACGTATCGCATATTAAAAAAGTCATAAGCGTGCGCTTTTTTGGCGTAAGCGGCTAAGAATGTATTGGTGCCAAACATGATTGTGGCATGCGATTCATAAGCAATTTCTGGGATAACACTGAAATGAAGTGGGCTAGGATAAAAGAAGGTTTTTATGCCATTTATAATGGGTAGCATTGTGCCAACGGTAAAACCAAATGAATGAAACATCGGTAAAAAGTTGAGAACAATGTCTTTGGCGTTAAAGCTGATACAGGCCTCTAATTGCTTAAGATTGCCAATGATATTGGTATGAGAAAGAACGACGCCTTTAGGCGTGCCTTCAGAGCCGGAAGTGAACAAAATGACAGCCGGTGCGTTAGGATTAACCGACTGGTGTTTATACCAAAAGTCAGCGCTCAGTGTTTTTACGAGTGCAGTGAATTTGTCCATGGCGGAAATGTTGTTGGCCATATCTTCTAAATACATTAACTCACAGTGCTTGCTTAACTGGTCAGCTAAGTCGTTTAAATCAGCTAATGCTATAAATCGACGAGACGTTAATACGGTTTTAATTTCTGCGGTTCGGCACGCTGATAGGATACTTACTGAGCCCATAGAATAATTAAGCATCGCAGGAACTCGGTCCTGTAGTTGTAAACCTAAGATGGTAATCAGGGTTTTAGATGAATTTGGCAGGAAAACACCAACATTTTCATTTCGCGCCGTTATCTTTTTTAAAGCATCACCTACGATAAGGCTACGAGTAATTAAATTGTTATATGACAAGGTGCTGCGATCAAGGTCCTCGGTGATGGTGTGTTGGCCACCGTGTATTTTCCGTGAGGCAAGAAGCGTAGAAAAAATGGTTTGCTGGTAGTGACTAGTCGTAAACATCATTTTAGTCATGATGTCTGATAAAAGATGACCGCAATATTCGCGACGAGCTTTGCCTCTAAGGGATAGAGGGGCAGAAATATGTTCTGGGGGTAAAATAGTAATAGTAATTTTAGGAAAGAAACGTAAGCGAACTATTCTATGTAATTTTGAAAAATGGGTATATTGGGCGCCTGAGATACGGATCGGTAAAATGGTAGCGTTAGCTTTGTCGGCGACCATGGCAGTGCCATCATAGATTTTCATTAAGGCACCGGTAACGCTAATACGGCCTTCAGGAAAAATGACGGTTTTGGTATCACCTTCAAGGTAATGAATTAAATCTTTTAAAGAGAGAGGGTGGGTTGGATCCATCGGGAACACGCGTGAAAGTCTTAAAAACGGTTTTAGCCACCAACGTTGAGAAATTTGGGTATTTATTGCAAAGGTTATATTCTCAGGTAAAAATACGCCAAGTAATAAGGGGTCTAAAAAAGAAGTGTGATTAGCAACAATCAAAACGCGTTTACCGGCTTTAGCATAGTTCTCTAGGCCAGTAACTTCAATTTTATACAGAATAATCAGTAGCCAACGTAAAAAAGTTTTTAGCATAGGATTCTTTTTAAGGTAATTAATTAGGTGATTAAAGTTTCTCTTAGGAAAATGAAGATCATAAGAGGACTTTTAAGGATTTTTATAATACACAGATAAGCAGGGTTGATAAAGTCGTAACTCGCAAAGTAATTAGCTCACTGCTGATCAGATAGGTTACCGGTTTTTTTTTACAGATAAATTAAAGCAAAATAAAATCAATTTTGAGCAGGTTTTCATTTTAAAGAGACTTAATTTAAGAAAGAGAATTCCAAGGGATATTGACTATTTTTATCTGACGCAGTCTATTAATTGTATGTTGATTGATATTTCACTATTATTGCACTACTGAAATACCAATTGTTTTGCTCAATAATAATAGTGGAGATAAGATGAAATTAATAACAGCTATAATTAAGCCGTTTAAAATGGATGATGTTAGGGAAGCATTGTCAGAAATAGGGGTTGCTGGGGTTACTGCAACTGAGGTTAAAGGTTTTGGGCGTCAAAAAGGGCATACAGAACTCTACAGAGGTGCCGAGTATGTGGTTGATTTCTTACCTAAAGTTAAGCTTGAAATTGCTGTATCTGATGAGATGGCTGAAATAGCTGTGAGCACAATTGTTAAAGCGGCTAATACTGGAAAGATCGGTGATGGTAAGATTTTTGTTTCTAATTTAGAAGAGGTTGTTCGTATAAGAACGGGCGAAACCGGAGAGGATGCAATTTAGAAAATGTTTTCTACTAAAATTAAAAATATTTTTTTAGGTTTATTATTATTTCCTGAAATAGCTTTAGCTGATCAATTAAATCAAGCTCACACGGCTTGGATTTTAACGTCAACGGGATTGGTCTTATTTATGACTATCCCAGGATTATCATTGTTCTATGGTGGTTTAGTTAGAAGCAAAAATGTATTGTCTGTATTAATGCAGTGTTTTTCTATTACTTGCGTGGTGTCTATTCTTTGGCTGGCAGGTGTTTATAGCTTTATTTTTACCGATGGTGGCGCTTGGCAAGCATTTGTTGGTGGCCCTTCTAAAGCATTTATTCCTGATATTAGTGTATCTTCATTAGTGGGCGATATTCCTGAAACAGTATATTTCATGTTTCAAATGACTTTTGCCATTATAACAACAGCCTTAATTGTGGGTGCTTTTGCTGAGCGAATGAAGTTTTCCGCTATGTTGTGGTTTAGTGTTTTGTGGTTAATAATTGTTTACGTGCCCGTCTGTCATTGGATATGGGGAGGTGGATGGTTAGCTGACTTGGGTGTAATGGATTTTGCTGGCGGTATTGTAATTCACGTGAATGCGGGTGTTGCCGCTTTGGTTTCAGCCTTAGTTTTAGGTAAGCGGAAAGGATTTCCAACAACGGCGATGCCACCTCATAATATGACCATGGTAGTAACGGGTGCAGGTATGTTGTGGGTGGGTTGGTTTGGTTTTAATGGGGGTAGTGCTTTAACTGCAGACGGTCGTGCGGGCATGGCGATGGTAGCCACCCATATTGCCGCCGCATCTGGTGCATTAACTTGGATGTTTATTGAATGGAAGCGTTTTGGCAAACCTAGCGTATTAGGTATCGTTACAGGTATGGTAGCAGGGTTAGGCACTATTACACCTGCATCAGGATTTGTTGGGCCTTTAGGGGCTCTTATGATAGGTGTTGTTGCGGGATTTGTTTGTTTTTATGCCACGCAATATGTAAAACGTGTTTTAAAAATTGATGACTCGTTGGATGTTTTTCCTGTTCATGGCGTAGGCGGCATTGTCGGGTCATTATTGACGGGTGTTTTTGCTGCTAGCCGTTTGGGTGGACTTGGGTTGCCTGATGGTGTTTCTATGTTAGATCAGGTGGGTGTGCAAGCATTAGCGATTGTTGTAACCGCTTTTTGGAGCGCACTATTTAGTTTTCTGATACTTAAGTTATTAGATAAACTGATAGGGTTACGTGTAACGCCTGATGAGGAAATTCAAGGCCTGGATACCGTTTTACATGAAGAAACGGGGTATCTTGATTTATAAGCATTTAGAGTGCTAGTCTTGTTGAGCAGAAAAAAGACGGAGATAAAAATCCGTCTTTTTTAAAATTATAGCTATGAAAATAAAATAATTTTGGAGCTTATGAAAATTCGACATATTTTATGTATTATTAAAATCCCTTTTGCTTTATTAAGTGGCTTTATAATTTTATACATAGTGACTTGTTTTTTTGTATTACCTCCACTATTAAAATCAAAATTACCTGAAATTCTTCAACAAGAAACAGGTAGGAAAACATTAATTTCAAAGATTGAGATACAACCTTTTGATAGTTCTATCCGTCTGGAAGGGTTTGAGATTAAAGAAACAAATGACCTATTATTCGTGGCATTTGATGTTTTGTATGTCAATGTTGGATTAGTGTCCTCAATAAAACAGATGGCGCTGGTTTTTGATGAAATTTCATTGCAAAAACCAATTATTCATCTCGCCAAAGAAAAAAATGGAACCTTCAATTTTCAGAGTCTTTTTAAAAATAAAAAGGACACCGCTTCCTCTAAAGAATTTCCCTCAAT
>CAMDWT010000111.1 GCA_945877505.1 Crenothrix polyspora | reverse complement strand
TAAAACTATGAATATAAAACAATGGCTAAAAGCTGAATATTTACCTATCCCTCTGATTGCTTTGATCGTTTTAACCCGCTTTCATCACTTTGGCGATGTCTTACATCTGCCTGATGCTACTTTGGCGGTATTTTTCTTTGCAGGTTTTTATCGTAAAAAAGCATTGTTGGGGTTTTTATTAGTTTTAGCTGGTTTAATTGATTATGCTGCCATCCAAAACGGGGTTAGTGATTGGTGTGTTTCACCAGCTTATGCCTTTTTGATCCCTACTTATGCCGTTATGTGGTTTGCAGGTCGTTATTGCTCAAACTACAAGGCAATGAAAAGTTTAGAATTAGTAAAGTCGTTAGGCTTTATGTTGCTGGCGGCATCGGCAGCCTTTGCTATTTCAAACGGTAGTTTTTACTTGTTCTCAGGTCGCTTTGGAGACTTGTCCTTGGTCGAGTATTTTGTTCGTGTCGCTCAGTATTATCCGTCTTATGTGAGTGTTGCTATGATTTATGGGGTAGCGGGCTTGGCTATCGTTAAAGGGGTTAGTGTGTTGCCTGAGCTTCAGTCTACGCATAAGTCTGTATAAAGCTGTATAAGTTAATGGGGTCGGGTAACTGTTTTAGTTATTCGACCCACATGTCGTAAATAATTAGAACTCAAGGTGCTTTTTTAAGGGCTCTCCATCTACCCCCACTTAATCTTCTATTCTTTTGGGTGCCCTGCAATGAGGCGCTAAATAGGTTTAAACGCTTTTAGCCATAAGATATTTTGATGATAGCGACTGAAGAAAATATCGATTTACAGCCTACTATCGTCGTCATTAAGATTGACGAGGTGAGCTCCTGTGTCAAATTTTCAGGCAGTTGGAATCTTCGAAATTTGGTTTTAACCCCAGAATTGAAACATAAAATAAGGCTTAACAACGCCAATAGCGCAACGCAATGGGATCTGCGTTCGATTGATATATTAGATAGTGCGGCGGCTTTGATTATTTGGCAAGCGTGGGGTGAGAGTATGCCCACACAGTTGCAGATAAAGCCTGAGCATCAGCGTTTGTTTGATCGTTGGCAATTGCAGAAACTGCCAGAAACGGAACCTCTGGGCTCCACTTTGAGCGTGTTTTTTACGGCAATGTACCCAATGCTACGAGGCTTTTGGTGGCAGTTTTTGGATGTAGTGACTTTAATGGGGCAGCTGACTTTAGATATAGCTTATCTTCTCCGCAACCCTCAAGCGATTCCCTGGACAGAAATTTCTATAACTATTTATGAATCGGGCATTAGAGCTTTAGGCATTACCGCCTTGGTCGGTTTTTTAATTGGCGTTGTACTGAGTTATTTGTCGGCATTGCAATTAAAAACCTTGGGTGCTGAAGTTTATATTATTGATATCTTAGGTTTAAGTATTATTCGTGAATTAGGCCCCTTATTAGCGGCTATTCTTGTTGCCGGTCGCTCTGGGTCAGCCATGACGGCTCAATTAGGCATTATGCGGGTAACCGAAGAGTTAGATGCTTTATCTGCCATGGGTATTTCTCATTCCTTACGATTGATCTTGCCAAAAGTCATCGCCTTAATGCTAGTCATGCCCTTATTAAGTGCTTGGACAAGTTCTGCAGCACTCATAGGAGGGATGTTTTCTGCTCAAAATACCTTAGATATTAGTTATCAGCAGTTTTTCCTTAAATTGCCTAACGTTGTGCCCCTGTTGAATGTTTTTATTGGCTTAGGTAAAGGTGTCGTCTTTGGCATTATGATTGCTTTGATTGCCTGCCATTTTGGTTTTAGAATTAAACCCAACACAGAAAGTCTAGGTATAGAGACAACTAACTCAGTCGTCGCGTCAATTACAGTCGTGATTATGATAGATGCTGTTTTTGCTATCTTGTTTACGGGTGTGGGTATGCCATGAAGCAATGGGATGCTATACGCTTGGAGCATGTTTATACCCGTTTTGGCGATAAAGTGGTGCATCAGGATATTAATCTTAGCTTAGGCTATGGTGAGATATTAGGCTTGGTGGGCGCCTCTGGCTGTGGAAAAACGACATTATTACGCGAAGTTATTGGTTTGCAATTGCCCAGCCAAGGTGAGGTTTTTGTAATGGGGCAATCGTTAAAAAAGGTAAGTGCTGAGCATCGCCAGCGATTACGTAATAATTGTGGTGTGCTGTTTCAGAAAGGCGCCTTATTTAGTGTACTCAATGTGTTTGATAATATAGCCTTCCCCTTACGAGAATTGGGTTTTAAGGATGAAGCCTTAATCAAGCGTATCGTCTTTATGAAGTTGGCCATGGTGGGTTTAGCGGACAGTGATGCCTGGTTAAAGCCGGCTGACTTATCAGGCGGAATGATTAAACGAGTGGCATTGGCGCGAACAATGGTTTTGGAGCCTGATCTTTTATTGCTAGACGAGCCTACCTCCGGATTAGATCCCATTTCAAGTGAAGATTTTGTTAGTTTATTATCAGAACTCCATAACGCACTTAATTTTACAGTCGTAATGGTGACCCACGATTTAGATATCTTGCGTGATTTATGCACCAAAGTTGCGGTGCTAGCGGATAATCAATTAGTGGCTTATGGGACTTTGTCAGCAGTCTTAAACTCCAGTCATCCATTCATACAACAGTTTTTTTATAATCGACGGGCGCAACGGGTATTTAATTCTAAAGAGGTTAAACATGGGTAGAGATAAACACGCCTTAATGACGGGCCTTTTTTTACTGATATTTGTATTAGGTATCACGGCCATTGTTTATTGGATAGGCCATTTTGAAAGGCAACGAAATGTGTATGTCGTGTCGACCCGTAAATCTGTATCAGGGCTTAATCCAGAATCGACCGTATTTTATCGGGGCATTGCGGTAGGGAAGGTGATTAATATCCGATTTGATCCCACTGATTCAAGCTTAATTTTGGTTCCCATTGAAGTAGATAAAAACATTCAATTTACCAAAGGGGTATTTGCAACCTTGCGTTTAAAGGGCGTAACCGGCTTAACGCAAATTCAATTAGAAGATTCGGGCGCGCTGCCAGCATTGTTATTGCCAGGATACAATCCTTTAACACGCATTCCTCTGGTACCTTCGATGACTGATAAGCTCATGAGTTCAGGGGAAGAGATTTTGCATAAAGCAGATCATCTAATGGTAAGGTTGAGCGCCTTATTAAATAATGAAAATTCTAAAAATATAGGCGACATTCTTGAGAACTTAAATACACTCACAAAAAAGTTTGCTAGCCTCCAAAATAGCCTTGATAAGGCTTTGGCAGGGGTTCCTGCTTTAACTGTAGAGGCCCAAAAAACCATGCTTCAGATAAACACTTTGACACAAGAATTACAGGCTGTAAGTCATGAAGTTCAAAGTTTAAGCAGTGAAGCTGGGCAGTTTGTAACCACGGGTGATGCGGCAGCAGATATGTTGTTAAAAAACACTTTACCGAAGGTCAATACCTTACTTACCGAGTTGCAAGCGACAGCGCAACAGGTAAAAAGAACGGCAGCTCTGTTTGATAATAACCCACAAGCGTTAATAGTAGGGCCGGATTATCATAATTCAGGGCCAGGTGAGCCAGGATACAAGGAGTTAAAATGAAGTATGTAAATAACGGTTTGTTATGTGTAGGGGTGCTATTAACAACGGCTTGTACACATTCCCCCATACATCCATTCGTACATGATTTTGGCTTGCCAGCACCCATCACAAATCATCAAACAATACATACAGAAGCAAGAACCCTAACAGTTGATGCACCAACATGGCTTTGGGACAATCGTCTTCGTTATCGGCGGCTGTATGCTCCCCAAACACAGATTGGTTTTTATGCCTTGGATCTTTGGATTGCTCCCCCACCAGAACTCCTAGAACAACGATTAATGGCCAGTGGAAAGCTACAAAATTACATTTTAACGATATCCCTACAAAGTTTTGAACAGCAATTTCTTACGCCAGATCAGTCTCGTGTGGTCATGAGTTTTTTTGTGGAAGCTTATTCACCGGACAAAAAAAAACTAGGTTCGCAGTTGTTTTATCTAGAGGAGCAAACCGCTACCGCGAATGCGGCAGGTGCTGTTAATGGTTTTTCTGGCTTGACGAGTAAAGCAGCAGACAATATTCAGGATTGGTTGACACACTTATCCGCTAAACCCTAGTTTTCAGCGTCTCTTAGAGTACTTCATGTTTCGCTGATGATAGTCGCCCAATCGTTGCCTAGTGTACAATATGGTTTTTTACTTAGAAGGAGTCTGTCGTGGAAACTTACCCAGAAAGAACCTGTTCAATAGAGCGCTTGGTCACTCATCCAAAACTTGTCGCCGCTACAAAAGCGGGTACAAAAACTCAGCAACGACGTGATGGTGTTTATGGTTTCCCAGGCGAAACATTTGACTTAGAAGGGATGACATTTATTATTACCGACTTAAGCCGTCAGCGTTTAGCAGATATGACTGATGAGCACGCTCAAGCAGAAGGTTATCCCAATCTTGAAATGTACAAAGACATTATTTTAAGAATGCACGCAGGAATGACATGGAATTTAGATAGTCTCGTTTGGGTTCATAGTTTTACAGCCAAGAGTGAAACTTGATCTACGCAATAAAAATAGCCATAAAAGCGTAAATAAATCATAAAGTATTTGATTTTTAAAACTGGTGAGTTATTATATACGGCTAGTGGAGAGGTGGCTGAGTGGCCGAAAGCGGCGGTCTTGAAAACCGTTGAGGGTTGATCCCCTCCCAGGGTTCGAATCCCTGCTTCTCCGCCATTAATGCAAGATAACCGATTGATCCTAAAGGACTTTCTGTTTTTTTATGTCTGCTAGCCCTAACTGCAGCCCTAACGCTGATATTAGTTCATGTTGAATTTTGTTAGATAATCTATCGGCAAACTCTGCCGTTTTTTATAGTCGCCACAACAACAATCACTAAAACTCCAG
>CAMDWT010000110.1 GCA_945877505.1 Crenothrix polyspora | reverse complement strand
CCTGTGGTAGTGGTGCCCGTAATCGATACCGCTTTACCGCTAATCGCCGCCGTGGTCACCATGCCTGCGCCAGTCGTTGAATTCGCATTAATGGTAACATTACCGTTTGTTGCGTTAATCACGCCAGTATGCGCACCAATTGCCGCACCGGTAGTTGAGGTCGCATTGATTAAAATATTACCACCGACACCATTGGTGATCATTGCACCACTATACCCACTCATGGCCGCGCCGGTTGACGTATTTAAAGTAATGGCAATATCACCCGCATTTGCGGTTAATGCAGAGACCACGGTATCCGCCAAGCCTATGCCTACTGGACCCGCAATACCTTTAATAGTGATACCTGAACCCAGTGCACCTGACGTCACCGCGCCATTCAATTTAATCGCATTGGTAATGGTCGCATTCGCTGTAGTTATCGCACCATTATTAGTGTTATCAAACAGAATTGAACCGGTCGTATTAATAGCCGCACCAGCTGAAATAGTACCGCCAGACGATTTAGCTACAATATGAGTTGCACTAGTGCCCGTTGCGGTGATCGCTGCTAAGGTAATATTTTGTTTGACGCCACTGGTGTTGTCATAAGTTAAAGTGGCCGCTGTACCTGAACTATTGGCAAACGTTAAAGCACTGGTCTGTGTAATGGTGCCACTGGCTACGACATTAACGCTCGTTCCTGCATTAATCGCAGTTTGGATATCGGTGGCTTTAATATTAGTGACAGCTGCGTTGACCAAATCACCGGCTAAAGATGCAGTGGTACTGGTGGTAGCGATAGTGACGTTGGTTGGATCAAGCAACCATTCTTTAGCTTTGACGGTATTGCCCTCAGTGTTTAGCACGTCGCCTGACGTTTCAACTTTGTTGGCGCTCAGTGAGGTGTTGGTAACGCTAGCGTTTTTAGCTAAGTTACCGGCGCCAAAGCTGTCTCTACCTATGGCGACATTACCTTGGGTGGCGTTGATAGTCGAGCTATCAATAGCGATGTTATTGGCAGCTTGAACTGTCACATCACCCTGCGTAGACGTCACTTGGGTATTGGCAACATTAACCTGCTGACCTGTGACACTGACATCGGCTTTGGCATTTAGGTTGGCGCCCTCCATGTTAACACTGCCAGCATCGATAACAATATTTGAGGAGAATAGTTGCGCATCACCACGCAAATTAACCATACCGGTTGTTGCCATACCAACGGGTTTAACATATTGACCCGCTTTAATATCTTGCGTGGTTAAATAAACCTCACCCCCTGTTGAGGTTACTTTACCGCCACTCACGACCGATAACGAGCCACTAGGAGTTGAGAACCATAAGTTACCGGTAGAATTGACCTCACCAGCAATGGTATTAACCGAACCTGAGATTCGGTTTAAAGTGATAGACGAAGCCGTGGGGGTGTTGAACTGAACCTTTTCTCCACCAGCTACGTTAAAGTTTGTCCAATTAACGGTCGCATTTTGCGAAGCCTGATTAATGGTCATTTGCTGTTGTTGCGTTGCTATAGTGGCTGAACCATCAACCACCTGCCCCCCGGTCGGCAAGGCACAAACACTATTAACGTTTAATAAAGAAAGTACGGCTACTGCCGAGGCTAACAGCTTTCGTGCCCCCCGCGAACCTTTACCGTTCATAGAGACATTTTCGCCAACTACCTGACAAAGACCCGTATTTTTATTAAATTTAACGTTAAATATGCGATTCATTATTTTTCTCTATATTTTAGTTATGACGTTCACAGCGGCGAACTTTTATTAATTCGTAATTATTTTTACTGCTAAATCTATTTTTGGACGGGGCTAAAGGCCCTCAGTCCTTAGGTCTTTATGTGTCAACATAAAGACCATGTCCGACCTACAAGACCACATCAAATAGGTCTATCTCTTTAAAGCAAAATGGCTTTCGTTGTTTTACAAAGTAATAGCTAAAGCTATTACACACCTAGTTCCGTAGGTTGATCTTTGCTGGATAATCGATAAAACCATTAGCCCAAACTACGCGACTTCATGCTGTCACTAGAGAAAGCCTAGCGAGGGTTAGCCGAAACCCAAAAGTTAAGGATGGGGGGTGGTTTTCCATTCCTTATTCCTAGATTTTGACCAACCTTCGCTAGACTCTTTGTTAATAACCTTATTTATCAAAGTAACCCTAGATCGGCTGGACTGCATCCCAACCGACCGCGCCTAAATCAAAAGCCCATACTTACGCCTAGCCAGCCTCTGATGTAACTATCATCTTGAATAGTTGTATTATTTAACGTTGGATCCCCTGTTATTTTGTGGGCGACATTACCGGTAAAGGTCAAACTTTTATAAGCCACATAATTGATGTTTAAACCAACATCGCTCATAAAATTACTATTTTGTCCTACCGTACCGACCGTACCCTGATAAGCATTAACATTTTGCTGGGCGTAGGCCAATTCAATAAAAGGCCCTATCGTTAAATGCCTAATAATTTCCTTATCAATTTGAAACTGTCCATAAGCCATATGATCAGCCGACATGGCCTGTGCAGACCATGCTTTCATTTGATACATGCCTCCTAAATATGCTTTTTCGGTACCTGGTAGATTTTTAAAGGCCGCTTGTGCCGAACCACTCAAAGACACATTAAAAAGCGTATCTACTATGTTCACAGTCTTGGTGAGTGTCCCTGTTCCTGTTAACTTTCCAAAGGCACCCATTGAGTTGAGACCTAAAGCATCCATTTCAGCAATATCGGCTGTATTTTCAGTAGCATTTCCACCCAAAACGGCGACTTGATAAGAGGACACTATTTCAAAAGGTAAGGAAGTCACTCCATAAGTACCTAAGGAAGCTTTATCTATCGTATAGTTAGCTAAAGGGAGAAAACTTTGCGTATTAAAGAAATTACTACGCGTTTCAACATGGTCGTAATTTAAGGTTAAGGATTGGCGATAATATTCACTTCGCGTTAGCGGATACGTCAAATACGCACCAATATCTGTAGAATCGCCTGTATATTGGACAGCATTAGTGTAATCGTAAGCAAAACGGGTATACGAAGCTCCCGCCCTTAAGCCAGAAGGCGTAACTAGCGCCGAAACATCCCCTCCAATCATGTAAGAATTTTCAGTGCCTAATCCATAAACCTTAAAGACATCACCTCTTCCTAATAAATTGACCAAAGACAAATTGCCTCTGCCGGAATACATGCCCAATACATTTTGGCTGGAGTTATCGACGCTCATGGAACCGTTATACCAAGGGGCATCAGTGGTAGTTACCGATAGATCTGTCTCGCCAGGCTTACTACCCGGCTTCATGCCATACTGATTAATGACGCCAGGCACTTCATTCAATACTGAAGAATTGTGTTCCAACTGCGGCCTATTTAAGGGCTTACCTTCACTGATGCCATTTGCAAGCGTGTCTTGCAGAAGGCTAGTACTTAAATTGGACGTATTATTAACAAGAACATGACCAAAATTAACCTTGGTGGCAGTTAACACGAGCTTTTTATCAACACGCGTTAATATGAATACCAACGGGTTACCATGATCTTGAAAGTCACGTTCTAACTCTGCAATTAATCGTCCTATCACAATCTTCTTAGTCAAGTAAGGAGCAACTAATTCATTAGCACGCTCACTATCTTTTTGCGCCAAGCCTTTAAATGCAAAACCATTAAATTCTTCGTATACGTTTTTATCAAACTCGTCATCGGTCGCTTTAGTCAAAGAATCCAAGTCTTGTTTGTAATAATTCAACAACGCATCTACATTATTTACTTTGGTTGTTGCTACATCTGCCTGCGCGTTAACGATTAGGAGTAAACCTGCAAGAGCCGTTGTTATTTTGTTGATTTTTGTGTTCATAAATTTCTACTAACATATTGTTTAAAATAGGTAGTGCTAGTAAGCACGCTTTCCCAAGTTGCCTCATCACTGCTATTACGTTAATTCGTCATAGGTGAATGACGACTTGGAAACTAGCAAAAGCTGGCTAAACTTAATTTATTGAATAATTTTTGCCGATTGCTTCAGCGTGTTTAATAACTGCAAGCGTTTTACTTGCGATAACTCTGATCGAATCTGCGCTTTAACCTCATCATAGGCGGGGACTTTAAAGGGTCGAATGTCAACCAATTTAAGAACATGCCACCCTAAATGAGAATGAATAGGCATTTGAGCCGTCATATTTTTAGACATAATGACGATTGAATTAGCGATCTCAGGAATAATTTGTGTGGGTAAAACCCAACCAATATTGCCACCCTGATTTTTTGTGGGATCTATCGACTTACTTTTTGCCAGCTTGTCAAAAGCCTCACCTTTATTCAACTTAACAATAATGTCTTTAGCGTCTGCTTCATTGGCAACAACTATATGACTTACATTGTATTGCTGGAGTGAGTGAGTGTTTGACTGTAGCTTTTCATATTCAGCTTTAACATCGGCGTCTGAAATCAAGTTCTTTTTTAAGTAATCATTCGTTAACAATTCAATTAAAAAAGATTGTTTTAAGATCGCATATTGTTCTTTGGCTTCGGGTGATTGATCTAATTGTTTTTTTGTACTTTCTTGGGCAAATAACTCTCTGGCAATAAGCTCATCGATGACCGCTTTACGTAATTCTGGCGTCTCTTTTTTACCTTGCTCAACATTCAACTTAATAGATTGATCTAGGAGTTTTACGGGTATAGCAACTTCATTCACCACAGCAACAGCATCTTTCGGCAAAGCTTGCTCCTCTGCACTTACCGATGCCCCAATAAACATCAATGACAACACAATAACAACTAACTTATTTTTATTCATCTTATGATATATCCTGTAAAAAAACAGACAGCGCCTGTACCGCGCCATTAAAGGTATTTAACATTCATTAACATTTCCTAAATAAAAATGTATCACTTATTCACAAACAAAAAAATCCTACGATCGTAGGACATACGATCGTATGATCCTACGATCGTAGGATTATATTTCCCTTTTTTTTATGTAACCATATCGCTTAATTTGGTTTTATTACACAACATAAAAACAAATTATTAACCCATTGCGTCACTGTTATTCGCTTAAAAAGAATCTAACATCAAAACAGCGCGGCAAAATTAATTAATCAAGTTTTTTAGTAACTACTCGCCCCGTATAGATCCCAGTTTGCCAGCCAGAGCCATTTGAACGGCAATAAGCGGGTTATATCCTTTGTTCGCCATCGTTTGTAGATAGCTCGATATTCGACAATAAGCCTGCGCATAAAGTTCTGTCCTGAAACAACCG
>CAMDWT010000109.1 GCA_945877505.1 Crenothrix polyspora | reverse complement strand
TTAAAGAGCGTGGAGCCGAGGCCCCGTTGAGTCAGACTATTATACAGAGCCAACTCAGTTTGTCAACTCCGTGTCGACATTTAATTTCCGTTCCCTGTCACCCCAAAGCCAGTTGCCTAACCCCGAAGTAGCCGACCATTATAACCTACATGGCCAACTTGTCTAGCCTTAATTTCAACCTAGACCACCTCTCCCAAACCACCTCGGCTTGAAAGAACTGCGTATTATACAGCTATGACCCTTACCGTCAAGGCCCTTTCACATTTATTATTTTAAATTTGAATTAAGCCAATCTAGGTATTTTTCAACCCCTTGTTTAATGGTTAAAAAATCTTTTTTATATCCACTATCTCTTAAGCCAGAAATATCTGCTTGCGTGTAACTTTGATATGCGCCTCTTAAATGTTCTGGAAAAGGAATGTATTCAATGTGCCCTTCTTTATGCCAATCAATGACGGCCTTAGCGACATTATTAAAGGTTTCAGCCTTCCCTGTTCCTACATTATATATCCCACGCTGCTCCGGATTATCCAAGAACCATAGGTTTACATCCACTACATCACCCACATAAACAAAGTCGCGTTGTTGTTCACCATTTTCCGATCCATCACATCCCTCAAATAATCTCGCTATTTTATGCTCGATCACTTGCTGATTAAAATGGAAAGCGGTGCTACTCATCGAGCCCTTATGCTGCTCTCTTGGACCATATACATTAAAATATCTGAATCCTACAATTGGACTCGTTGTCTGCGGTAATAGTCGTCGAACATATTGATCAAATTGAAACTTTGAGTAAGCATACATATTAATAGGATGCTCACAACTTCGATCCACACTAAAACCTAGCTCTCCATTTCCATATACCGATGCCGATGATGCATAAATAAAGGCTATATTTCTTTCAATACAACTATGCAGTAACCGCTTAGAATAATCATAGTTATTTTTCATAACAAATTGACCATCCCATTCAGTTGTTGCTGAGCAGGCACCTTGATGAAATACTGCCCGCACTCCATTTAAGAATGTCGGCGATTTAATCTGCTCAATAAACTCTGACTTATCCATATAATCAGCAATATCTAAATCTGCAATATTAAGCATTTTTCGACCATTAACCAAATGATCGACTAACAAGATATTACTTTCTCCACGCTCATTTAACGCCCGAATTAGATTACTGCCTATAAAACCTGCACCACCTGTGACGATAATCATTCTACCTGCCTCGCTTTATTAATCATCGCCGTCGTCGACTGACCATCGACAAACTGTAGTATTTTTACTTCTCCACCGGCTTTAATGACACATTCACCCCCTACCACCTGCTCTTCACTGTAATCACCCCCCTTAACAAGTACATCAGGTAATAATGAACAATATAATCTTTCAGGTGTTTCTTCTGTAAATGGCACTACCCAATCCACACAAGCCAATGCCGCGAGAACCGTCATTCGCTCTTGCAACCCGTTAATAGGTCGTGACTCTCCCTTAAGCTGCTTAACAGATGCATCTGAATTAACGGCAACGCATAATCTATGACCTAATGCTTTTGCTTGCTCTAAGTAAGTCACATGCCCTGCATGTAGCAAATCAAAACAACCATTTGTCATAATAATCTTTTCATCGTGGGCTTTGGCACGCGCAAAAAGCTTAAGCAATTCTTCTTCGGATACTATCCCGTATAATGAATCTCTATCGCCGTGCATGGCTCGTGCTAACTCCTGTAACGATACAGTTGAAGTCCCTAACTTACCGACCACAATCCCTCCGGCTAGATTAGCCAAATACATCGCTTCAATTAATGGAATATCAAGTGAAACACCCAAGGCCATCACCGCTATTACCGTATCTCCGGCACCCGTCACATCAAAAACATCTTTCGCTTGAGCCGGTAAAGAATGGACCTGATTTTTTTCTATCAACGTCATACCCGCTTCTCCGCGAGTCAATAGTAGCGTTGAAATTTTATGCTGGACTAATAATGCGCGCCCTTTGTCGATCAACTGTTGTTCATTTTCACAAGCACCTACTACAGCCTGTAATTCAACCAAGTTCGGTGTTATCAGATCTGCCTGCGAATAACCCTGATAATCAACTCCTTTCGGATCTACCAATACTTTTAGCCCTGCGTCCTTAGCAGCCAGAATGTAATTTGATATTTCTGCCAACGTTCCTTTGCCATAATCCGAAAAGACAACAACATTATTTTCCGAGAAATGACTCATTAATGACGTTTTTAAAGTTTGTCGATTAAATTTGATCGGTGTATCTTCAAAATCCAACCTAATCAATTGCTGATGTTGCGCCATAACCCGTAATTTACAGATACTACGCATCGATTTCTCAATGAGAAAATCACAAGTCACGCCCTCTGCCTCTAACAATTGTCTTAGACTGTCACCTTCAGCATCATCTCCAACCACGCCTATTAAAGTTACTTTAGCGCCTAACTTAGCAATATTAAGCGCGACATTACCTGCTCCACCAATACGATCTTCAATCGATTTAACCTTAACTACAGGCACGGGGGCTTCTGGTGAAATACGTAACGCCTGTCCAGACCAATAACGATCTAACATAACATCACCAATTACAATAATACGAGCCGAAGCAAACTCAGGCGCCTTAATTAACACTCAAAGCCTCCTCAATTGCACCGCACCACCAATGCCCAATCAAAATATGTGCCTCTTGAATTCTCGCTGTAACGGTAGACGGGACAATAATCGAATGCCCGACTTGTTTACTCAACTCGCCGCCATCATTTCCCGTTAAACCTATTACTGTCAAACCTTTTAAATTGGCAACCTCGACTGCTTTTAGAATATTAGAACTCGTACCCGAGGTTGAAATTGCAATTAAACAATCTTTTTCAGTGGCAATCGCCTCAATTTGACGCGAATAAACAGTTTCAAAACCAAAATCATTGCTGTGTGCTGTTAAAATAGAACTGTCTGTCGTCAAAGCAATTGCGGCCAAAGCCTTTCTGCTTCTTTGATACTGAACGACTAATTCAGCAGCGATATGCTGACAATCAGCTGCACTACCACCATTTCCACACAATAATATTTTTCCACCTTGCTTTAAGGTTTCAATTAATACCGTTCCAGCCATTTCAATAGCTTCTGAACAATTTATTAATTGCGTTATCATTGCCTGATGCGACTCAAGTTCCGCGACAAATGTCTTCATATAAATACTCTCCTAATCATTGTCTGATCTTGATACTGCTTCTGCGTTTTCAATCTCAGGAGTAGGCATCGCGTTATCACTTCTTTCAAAATGGTCATTGAACTGCATATGATACAACCGAGAGTAAGCCCCATTTTTTTCAATAAGTTCTTGATGGGAGCCTCTTTCCACAATACGGCCATGATCTATTACTAAAATCATATCGGCATTTTCAATCGTAGATAAGCGATGTGCGATAACCAACGTCGTCCTATTACGCATTACTTTTTGTAACGCCGCCTGAATATAACGCTCTGATTCCGTATCCAACGCAGAGGTCGCCTCATCTAATATCAATATCGGCGCATCTTTTAATAATGCTCTAGCTAACGCCAATCGCTGCCGTTGCCCTCCTGACAATTTAACGCCATTTTCACCAATTTCTGTGTCAAGCCCTAGTGCAAATTTATCAACAAACTCCATAGCAAAGGCATCTGTTGCGGCTGTCGTTATTTCTGCTCGAGTTGCTGTAGCTAAAGCCCCATACGCGATATTATTTGCAATAGAATCATTAAATAAAGTAACTTGTTGATTAACGAGTGCTATCTGTTTTCTTAAGTTCCCCAATTGATAGGCATTAATCTCTACTCCATCAAGCAATATTTGTCCGCTGTCATGTGGATAAAAACGTGAAACCAAATTAGCCAGCGTACTTTTACCACCACCTGATGGCCCAACCAAAGCAATAGTTTGCCCTGCTTCAGCTTTAAAATTAATGTCAATAAGTGCCGGCTCTTTTGAACCCCTATATTTAAATGTTAGGTTTTTAAACTCCAAAGTCCCTATGCATCGCTCAGCCTGATAGGTTCCATCATCTAATTCACTTTGTTCATCTAAAACTTCAAATAAAGATTCTGCCGCCGCTATCCCTTTTTGAATATCACTATTAGCATCGCTTAACTGCCGTATGGGCCTTGGTAACAAAAAAGCGGCCGTTAAATAACCAACAAACGAACCAGCGCTTGATTGCTCCATAAAAAACAACGCCATATACATTAAAAAGGCTAATGCTAAGGCAATAATCAATTGCATCACTTGATTATTAATCGCCGACGTTGTGACGGCTTTTAATGATTGACCTCTATTATACAAACTACTATCTAAAAATCGTCTCTTTTCATAGTCCTCGCCACCATAACTTCTGACAACACGATGTCCATTAACTAGTTCCGAGGTAATATGAGTCATGTCACCTATCGATTCTTGTATACGCTTGCTTAACATTCTCAGTCTTTTACTCACCATGTTCATTAAGAGAGCAATAATAGGAGCAACAACTAAGAATATCAGTGATAATTTCCAATTTAGATAAAACAAATACCCCAACAACCCTACAGCTGTAAATCCTTCTTGTACGATTTTACGCACTGCATCTGTCGTAGCTTGGGCTACTTGACCGACATTATGCGTAATTCTTGAGATCATGTAGCCGCTATTATTAGCGTCAAAATGAGCAGTAGGCAGCTCAGTATATTTAGCAAATATCTCACAACGTAAAGTATGAATAACATTCAAAGATACTTTAGCTAAAAAATAACTACCTAAATAGTTACCAACCCCACGCACAACAACTATTCCACTAAAAAATAATGGTAAATAGTACATTTTTTCGCGTGATTTAGCTTGAAGCGTGTCGATGATTTGTTGCAACATTGCTGCAAATAATGGCTGTGTACTTGAATAAATCAAAAAGCCTACAATGCTGATGGCAAAAAGACCTCTATGTGGCTTTACATAAGAAGTAAGTCTCTTATATATTTGTGTACTACTTGTGGTTTTTTTTGTCATTTTTTCAATATTAATTAGTCGATCACGATTATTCTAGCTTAGCTTATAGCGCTATTACTCAAGATACTGGGAAACACCTTTTTTTGCCTCAATAAACCCCAGATCATCCAGCCGTTCCGTCAATCGCTGGTAATTGACATCTTGATTGCTCTTATCATTTTGAGAATGCCAAAGATGCAAAACAGGAACCGCAAATCGCCCTTCTTTTCTTTTAATACCCGCATGAATTAATCGAATTATTAAATCAGAATCTTCATAACCCCAACCTTCAAACAACTCATCA
>CAMDWT010000108.1 GCA_945877505.1 Crenothrix polyspora | reverse complement strand
AAGGTTCACTGCGTGAAGAACTAAATAGCCAAGGCGTACGCAAACCAGTAACAGGAAAAATTCCCGGCATTTCAGGTTCGTGTATCGATCGTAAAACTTGTGGAGGTTGTGCTATAAAATCAATTTCAAGCTCAGTTTTTGCTTCTAGTCTTGCATTTTTTAATAAGGTCGAAATTAACTGGATTTCAGCTAGGTTCTTTTCAGAACTACTATCTTTTGATGTAGAAATCTCATCTAAAAGCTCAGGCAATCTATTCAATAGATCACTTAATAAATATTCTCTATTTTCAATATAAGATGGCGTTTTAACAGTTGCCCTCCCTTCAAAAATCAGCTTATTTATTTCTGCTAATTCATCTTCATGAATCAAGCGGTCGTATAAGCCTTTTGATAATTTTGTCATTGAAATTTAGATAAAGTCATTCGGTTAAAAACTATAACTAGCGGCAAAAGTCATAAGCCAGTGCATGTAGCCATTGATGCGCCACGGCTTTTGCTTCTGTGCCTTCAGGCGCATAGTTGGCAGCGGTAGGCAGTAATGCAGCTTCGATTTGTTGAAAAAAATGACTCATTATTATTCATTGATTGCTTAATGCGTCTGGCTGTCTCACAGTAAGAGCAAGGCCTAGACAGGATTATATAACGTTAGGATGTTGATTGACCAAGAGCATTGGGTGTGATTTATACAAGTCAGAATTAATTGTCGAATGGCTATACCTTGTCCTAGTTAAGTTAGCTGAACAGAAAAATCGATGAATAGAGAGTGGCGATGCTTAGGTCCGTTTTAATAAAGACGTAAGCATCGCAGTAAGGTGTTATGACAGTTTTTTATATTTAAGTCTTTTGGGGTTATCTGCATCACTTCCTAAGCGGCGATGGCGATCGGCTTCATAGTCTTCATAGTTGCCTTCAAACCAAACGACTTGGCTGTCGCCTTCAAAGGCGAGCATGTGGGTGGCGATTCTATCCAGAAACCAGCGATCATGCGAAATAACCACGGCGCAACCAGGGAAGGCCAGTAGCGCTTCTTCTAAGGCCCGTAAGGTTTCAACATCCAGATCGTTAGTCGGTTCATCGAGTAGTAATACATTACCGCCGGTTTTGAGCAATTTGGCTAAATGAACACGATTGCGTTCACCACCTGACAAATCACCTATGCGTTTGCCTTGGTCGGCCCCTTTAAAGTTAAAACGACCTACATAAGCGCGTGAGGGCGTTTCATATTTGCCGACGGTAATGATGTCTAAGCCATCAGAAATTTCTTCAAAAACGGTTTTCTTAGGGTCTAAATCATCTCGTAACTGATCAACGTAAGCGAGTTGTACGGTTTGTCCTAGTGTTAAGCTGCCTGAATCGGGTTGATCAACACCGGCCATCATTCTAAAGAGCGTCGTTTTACCCGCCCCGTTAGGACCAATAATGCCCACGATACCGCCAGGAGGAAGTTTAAAGCTCAAACCATTCACTAAAAGTTTGTCGCCAAAGGCTTTGTTGATATTGTCGGCTTCGATGACCACATCACCTAAACGAGGCCCAGGTGGAATGTAAATCTCTTGGGTTTCATTACGTTTTTGAACATCGGATGAGGACAGTTCATCAAAACGTGCCAAGCGAGCTTTGCTTTTTGCATGGCGACCTTTTGGATTAGAGCGTGCCCATTCTAATTCGTCTTTCATGGCTTTTTGACGAGAAGATTCTTGCTTTTCTTCTTGTAATAAGCGATTACTCTTTTGCTCTAACCAGCTGGAGTAATTGCCTTCCCATGGAATACCGGAGCCTCTGTCGAGCTCTAATATCCAACCAGCGACATTATCCAAGAAATATCGATCATGGGTAACAGCCACTACGGTGCCAGGATAATCGTGCAGGAAGCGTTCTAGCCATGCAACCGATTCGGCGTCTAAATGGTTGGTCGGTTCATCCAATAACAACATGTCAGGATTGGACAATAATAAGCGGCATAGGGCGACACGGCGTTTTTCGCCACCTGATAAGGTTGTGACGTCAGCATCCCAGTCCGGTAGGCGTAGGGCATCAGCGGCAACTTCTAGTCTACGATCAAGATTGTGGCCATCGCAGGCGTTGATGATGTCTTCAAGACGTGCTTGATCGGCGGCTAATTTATCAAAATCGGCATCGGGTTCAGCATAAGCGGCATAAACGGCATCCAGTTGCGCTAAGGCCGTTTTAATCTCTACAACGGCTTCTTCAACATTACCACGCACTGTTTTAGTGGGGTCGAGTTGGGGTTCTTGCGGTAAATAGCCAATGTTTATGCCTTTTTGTGGAATGGCTTCGCCTTCGATTTCTTTATCAATGCCGGCCATGATCCGCAGGAGCGTAGATTTACCTGAGCCATTTAAACCTAGTACGCCGATTTTTGCGCCAGGGAAAAAAGATAAGGAAATGTCTTTAAGGATGTATTTTTTGGGAGGGACAATTTTGCCGACCCGATTCATTGAATAAATGTATTGCGCCATAATATTTATTTAAGTAGTTTGGGATTGATAAAAGTTGACGAGATAGGCGCATTATTCCATGTTATTGCAGATTTAATAAGTGTTGTTGTGCGCTAGTGGTTTTATTTTTTGGCTATGTTGTTGCGCGGTAAGATCAATCGAGTTGAGAGCTAGTTATCCAGCGCGAGAGTTAAGCCCTTGAATAGGCCTAATAATATCGAATAACGGTGTCAGGATTAAGTAAAAAATAATTAGCCTTGTGAATAGAGTGAAGCACTCTTACTATGCTATATTGAATAAATTACTGCCTTTTTTGGATATCACTAAACTGTTTTTTACGCCTGACTTAAACTATTATTTAGCCATTACCCGTCGTTTTACCCGTTTTTTTATTATGTTTAGTCGTTTAATCCTGTTATTTTTGCTTTTTTTGGTCGCTTGCACGGCGGTTACACCCAGAAATGGTGACAATATTTGTGCGACCTTTAAAGAGAATGAAGATTGGTATGACGATGCCAAAGAGTCGTATCAAAAATGGGGGGTGCCTGTTTCCGTACAAATGGCTATTATGCATCAGGAATCACATTTTGTAGCGGATGCAAGACCGCCACGCGTCTGGTTGCTAGGTATTATTCCGTGGTTTAGACCTTCAAGTGCATATGGTTATGCGCAAGCCGTTGATGGCACTTGGGATGATTATCTTGATGAGGCGGGCGGTTGGGGTGCTGATCGTGATGATTTTGCAGATTCGGCTGATTTTATAGGCTGGTATGTTAATACCAGTCATACTAAATTAGGTATATCTAAGTGGGATGCTAAAAATTTATATTTGGCTTACCATGAAGGAAATCAAGGTTATTTGCATAAAACCTATGCCAGAAATGCGCTGTTAAAACGCACGGCAGATAAGGTTGAAAATCGGGCAAAGCTATTTCAGCGTCAGTTAAGCACCTGTAAAATGAATTAAAAAACGTCGTTGATTTTTGCTAAACTATGTACTTTTACGTTACTTTAAAGGCGAAATCGTGAGAAAAATTCAAGTTCAAGTTATTTCAATTATTACTATTATCCTTATAGGAATTACTATGTTTTCAATGGCTAATGCCACTTCACCTGCGGAAAATCAAGCCGCTGGCGTTGCTTTTCTAGCAGAAAATGCTAAAAAAGCTAATATCGTGACTACAGCAAGTGGTTTGCAATACGAAATTTTAACACCAGGTACAGGCACGGTTTCACCTTTGTCGACAGATACTGTAAAAGTACATTACAAAGGCACAACCTTAGACGGTAATGAGTTTGACAGTTCTTATAGCCGAGGCGAGCCTATTTCATTCCCTTTAAATAGAGTGATTGCAGGTTGGACAGAAGGCGTTCAGTTAATGACGGAAGGTGCTAAATTTCGTTTTTATATCCCTTCTGAGCTTGCGTATGGAGCACAAGGTGCTGGTGGCTCTATTGGCCCAAATTCAACATTAATTTTTGATGTTGAACTGATCAAAATTCAATAATAAAACTTAAAAAGGCGTAAGGTACAAGTTTATAAGCTTGTGCCTTACGCCTTTTTTATTGGCTGACTTAATAGACTGAATTGACTGTAGGTTAAGTCATTCTTTAAGTTGGTAGTCATTTTCGATTTACGTTATCTGCTTTTATCTTATGCCCACTTATCAGTTATTCGCCACCACGCCTAAAGCGATGGAAACCATTCTCACCGATGAACTCAAAAGCTTAGGTGTTAACAATATCAAAGCCACAATGGCAGGCGTGGCGTTCGAGGGAGACTTAGAAACGGCTTATAGAGCTTGTTTATGGTCTAGAACCGCTAATCGAATTTTATTGGTGTTGAATACGTTTGAAGTTAAAACGCAAGAAGATTTGTATAACGGCGTTCAACAAATAAACTGGTTTGAGCATATTAACCCTGATGATACGTTTGCTGTCTCGTTTAGTGCAAAAAACTCTGAAGCGATTAATAACACGCATTTTGGCGCCTTAAAAGTAAAAGACGCCATTGTTGATCAAATGCGGGATAAGTTTCAACAACGCCCCAGCATTAATACGGAACAACCCAATATTCGTATCAATGTGTATTTGCAGGGTGAAAATGCCCAGTTAAGTCTAGATCTTTCTGGTGAGAGCTTACATCGTAGAGGGTACCGCGATGTCAATATTAGAGCTCCCATGAAAGAAAATCTGGCGGCGGCTATGCTTTTGCGTTGTGGGTGGCCTGAAATGGCAAAACAAAATAACGCATTGATTGATCCGATGTGCGGTTCGGGTACTTTGTTACTTGAAGCGGCTATGATTGCCGCTGATTACGCGCCGGGTTTGTTACGTGATTATTTCGGCTTTATAGGTTGGAAAAAACATGATGTCGCGTGCTGGAAAAAGTTACGAACAGAGGCTTTACAGCGTCGAAAAATAGGTTTGGAAACGCTTCCGATTATTGTTGGGTTTGATCAAAATCGACATACGGTGAATACAGCGTTAGCGCATATTGCCAATGCGGGATTACAAAATAAAATTCATGTTGAGCGTCGTGATATTGAAGATGCAGAGCCAGCAGAAAGCTGGAAAAAGGGTTTATTAATCTGTAACCCTCCTTACGGTGAACGCTTGGGTGATGAGGAAGAAACCGCTGAGCTGTATAAAAAATTTGGTGACACTTTAAAAGCGCATTTTGTCGGTTGGAAAGCCGCTATGATTATCAGTAATCCGGAACTTGGATTTCGTTTGGGGATACGCTCACAAAAACCGATTACGCTTTTCAATGGTGCGTTGGAGTGTAAGTTATTACGCCTTAACATTGAAGAAAGTAATTTCTTTATTCCTAAAGCGCGAAATCAAGAAGAACGTATTGCACAAGTGCTTGCCATTAATACCGTCGAAAAAACCGACAAACA
>CAMDWT010000107.1 GCA_945877505.1 Crenothrix polyspora | reverse complement strand
CCATTAACTCGCAACTGCTTAAGGATAAACTCATAAGCAATAAACCAGAGACTTTAGTCATCTTTATAAAATCATTCATTAGTGGTCTCAATTTCGCCTTCTGTGGGTGCCTGGTTTTCTTGTGGTTGAGGATCAACCGGTATATTTGGGTCATTAGCTTTTTTGCTGGGATCTTTTAATTTAATTTTTCTAAGTGGTAACTCTTTTAGTTGGGTACCTTGAGTTAAAAGGACCTTGTCTTCATGAATTTCAGTCAATTTCCACCCATCAAGATCAGCGCCTAAACTAATTTTTCGATAATTATCTTTAGCTATTTTTGTTTTTGAACGACTGAATAACGCTGATAAACCTTTGGTGGTTGTATAAACACCGTTTAGGTCCCAATCAAAAATAATAGGTGTCAGCGTATTCTGTACATTTTCTGGGCTAGGTTCATCGACAGGCTTTCTACCGGACATGAATAAAGGTCTGGAAACCATATCGACATAACTGTCTTCTGTTTGTTTGGTAAGGTCTATATGGGGCATGTCATCGTGTGCAATTATTGTTGCTACAGGTTTTAAAGATGACAAGGTTGAATGCTCTGCCCACACGTTATAAAGCCATTCGCCCATAATAATTAAAGCACAGCCGATACAAAACGAGGCAAGCGCAGAGAGCAGTTTAGTATTCATTATGTTGGTTTTCTCATAAAACTAACGGCTTGAAAATTAACGTTCAATTCATTGCTGGGGTCTATTTGGCGTGTAGTTCTGTTTCTTATTCCACGCATCGGTCTTATATCAATCTGGTCAATAATGATTAAGGGTTTGGATGTTTCAATTTTATATAAGACTGTCCGCAAAACATGACTGCTTCCGGTCATTCTGACTCGCACCGTGATTCGATTAAAATTTTCTTTGTTATTAATAGGCAGCGCTTGCGTACTACTTAATTGGCCACCCGCCTCAACAATTGCTTTTTTAAGAAACTCCTGCATTTCCGCTGATGCCAAGGCATCTGTTTCTTGGCTATTAAAATAACCTTGCGTCTCATGTTGTGAGGTTATGTCGGCCATATTAGCGGTAACGGTGTCTTTTTTTGCTAAAATACGTTCATATTGTTGTAACTTGATGACCAGATTATTTTTATCATCGATGAGCTCAAGACCTTTATTGAGTAAAGGTGCAAAAAAAATCAAGACACTCACGATTAGCACAACCATTAATAAGCCTAAGGCCAGCCAACGCTCGTGTAGTTCAGGTCTGAATAAATCCAATTCTTTTAGTTTATTCACTGTTGCCACCGTTTGCTTTTACCACATCTACCGTAATTTGAAAGCGCTCAAGTTTGCTAATTCTATCTTGAGTAACCGGTGAAACAAAACGTGCATTAGCAAACACATCGGAGGCTTCCAAAACCGCAATTAAGGTTGAAGCGGCAGGAGACTCTCCTTGTATTTGCACATGACCATCAGCGTATTGTAAATAACTTAGCCAGGTGTCATCTTTAATCAATACACTTAAAGTATTTAACATCACAATCACGTCTGGTGTTGCATTTTTTTCCTTAAGCAGCAACTTGGTTTCATCGATTACGGCATCAATAGACGATTGCATCGCCTTGACCTTCTTGGCATCTTTTTCTAAAGACTCCGCTTTTAAACGCAACAGAGACACGGTTTGATATTCAAATACAACAGGCATTGCTATCACGGAGATCAACAATAGACCGGATAAAGTGAGTAGTGAGTAACGAATGAGTTGCGGAAGTTTTTTGGGTTTTAGGCGGAAATTTTCAGGCAATAGATTGTAATGATAATCGGGGTCAGCTAAGTTATTAGGGACGCCCTCATAGTCAACAAACGACAAAGATAAGCCCAGAGCTTGTACATCGTCATAAAGCTCATCAAGCAACTCTCTAGTGGTCAAGATCATCATGACTTTGAGTTGCCCCGGTTCATTAACGCCGGGTAAAAGTTTAACAGCAAAATAAACCTGTTCGGCCTTAAAGGGTGTGTATCGATCAAGTTCGTAAGCGACTACTTGATAAATATTTTCTTTGGCGGCTAATGGCAAGCCCAATTCTTTTTGCAGGGCATCTTGCTTAGATAATCTGAGTATCACGATTGCTTTCGCTAAGCGTTCGTCTTTTTCGAAAAGGCTTTGTAGAGCGAGGTCTTTATGGCCTCGGTCAACCGTTAGCAAAGGTTCAATTAGGTCATTATAATAAAACGATATAACGAATTGCTGATCTTTAGGCGTAATGATAATAAAGCTTTGTTTATCATCGATGAGGTGTTTAATTTTTTCAGGCAATAGGAAGCTGAGCTCTCGTTTCCACCAGCGAAAAAATTGCATAAAATTAAGGTCAATTGTTGAGTTCAGGTTCAGCATATTGTTTTACTAATAATTCACTCATTGTTGCCGTATATAACGACGCATTATTGCTTGTTACAGGCTGCCACTTCAATATTTGAAAGGGCGTTTTTTCATTAATATTTGATTTAGTGATAACGACACTCAACATGGCTCTGGATTCATCATCTACAAGCGCTTCAGACACGAGGGTCACAATATCATTTTGTCCTGCGGTATTACTTGATCCAGTATTTAATGGAAAAGGTGGGGCAGGTAAATTGTTTTTAGCACTCTGCATTCTCATGATAACAAAAGAATCTATAAGGCCTGCATCTAAACCAGGCATGGCTTGTAATACTTCTTTGGAGGCCACCTGATAATTAATATGGGGTTGATTAGAATAAATCGTCACCAAAGGATCCAGCCAAGCGAGTACTTTTTTATTCATGCCCAATACTAACTGCAACTCTTCGGTTGATTCAAAGGGCTTATTTCGAGGCTGATAATTTAAACCTGCCTCCTGATATTCTTCTTTTTCGGCACCGTCAAGGCGTACCAAATTATCGGCATCACGCCAGTCAAGAATGGCATCAACTAACTTGCCTTGCTGTTCTGAATCAACAGGCGCTAAGGCCATTAGACTTTGTAATGTCGTTTGGTCGGCTTTATTAATATCTATTTTGCCAGCCTCAGATTGTAAGCGTATCCGTATTATGGCATCGGAGGCTTTTATTTCATAAATACTACCATCAGCTCGCCAAACTTTGCTGGGCTCAGGGCTCAGCAACATCATTTCAGCGAGGGAAATGCCCGATTCTGCGATAGCCTTGGCATGAGCATTGTTTTTTAAGACTGAAATAAGAGCGGCTTCCCTGCGCATGCTTAGCGCAAAACTTCCGGCCATGATAATCAGTAGGCTCAATACCCATAAAACCAGAACCATCGCTATGCCTCTTTGACGGATCACTCGATAACCTCAGGTAAATTCAGAGGCTCTGTGCGATTTAATATATTGCGCACTGGGGCAACGCTTTCTCCCGTCCCCGTCACTTTAAGATCAAATATCATCTCCGGCCAGAACATATCATTTGCCAAGGCTATGTTTATTTTCACCAGTGTGGGGAGGGTTTCTTTATTGATCCATTCATCAACCCAGGTCCCTTCGCCCGTAACACCTTGAATGCCAAAATAAGCGACTTTAAAAGAACTTACATGGTTTATTAAGGTCACTTCTTCTTTATCACTGGCCTCATCGTCTTCAGCTGACGTAACAAAGGGAATTAAAGAGACATTGATAGTTTGCTCATTAGCTTCATCTTGAAGCGTGATAGAAAACAACTGCAAACCTAATTTACCGGCACTGGCTGGAAAAGAAGAAACAAATTGTAATGACTGCGTTTGCCCCTGGAAAGAAAGATGCTTTTCGCCATCAGTAGCGGAAGTGAATAAAGGTTTTGCTGTCGCCAAATGATGCTGAAAAAAATTATAAACAACGGCAATTTGGTTCACATTATTTATTTTGTTTTCACCTTTTTCCCAACTGTCAGCACAAATTTTTAAACTCGTAAATAACAAAACAATCATAATGCTTAAGAGCGTCAAGGCTATCAGGACTTCAATCAACGTAAACCCTTTAGACACCAAGCGCACAGGGATGGAGGCGAAGTCAGCCTTCTGCATACGTGTACTAGCTGAATGGGTAGGCTTCAAACTCATAAAGATTTATTAGCCAGTTTTAAGGTGATAAGTTCAATCTGTCGACGCTTAGTTTTACTGATCTCCCAACTTACAAGGACTTTGATTTTAAAAAGCGCGCTGGTTAAGGCCGTCTCATCACTCTGTTCTGGATTAAAAAAATAAGGACTAACCGTGACTTCCCAATCATATTTATCATTTTCAGTGCCGGCATCCGCAGTCGCCTGCAATGACGATTCTAAGCCTGTTTTAGCCATTAAGCTCTCAGCAATTTGCACCGCCGCCGTATAATCTTCTGCCACTATCGCTGTATTAACGCCTGCAGAAAATATTTTCAGCAAAATGCCTAACGAAATCGCCAGAATACAAAAAGCAACGAGAATTTCTAGTAAAGAAAACCCTTTTTGATTATTGACTGGATTCGGCATTATCAAGCTCAATTTGCCCCGTTAGCCAGTTTATATCTATTTGCCAAGTCGTATTACCCTGTTTAAGTTTTATTCTTCCGCCTGTTGAAGAGCCATCTGCAAAAAAACGAACGGCACCGACACCCTCCCCGGTGAGTTCACTTTGCGCAGTCACTAAGGTCACAGCAATCGTTTTACGAAGAGGGTAAACCTTGCCTCGTTTACTTACAGTATACGTATTGTTTGCAAGATCAAAGTCTAAGGTTGTCTCTTGATGCGATAATAACGCCTGTCCTCTAGCAAAACGCAGCGCCGACACGATATCCCGTGCCGCAACTTTTAGGGCGGTACCATCATTGCCCGAAGACAGATTAACGCCGATAACAGAAAAGCCCAGCACGACAATAAATAACACCACTATCAACTCAAGTAAGGTAAAGCCCTTGTTCAAGTGCATGGTTTTAGACGCAACGCTTACGTATCGAAAGGGTCGTTAAGCTAAACAGAAAAGGGTAGGCTTTATTAATCATTCCCAACTGTTAACATCGCGATCTTCACCTTCTCCGCCTTCTTTATCATCAGCACCATAGGAGAAGATATCAAATTTTCCATGTTCGCCCGGCGACACAAAGTGATATTCGTTTTGCCAAGGATCAAGCGGTATTTTAGATTTGCTTAAATAAGGACCATTCCAACGTTTGGCATTATCAGGCGCCTCTATTAAGGCTTGCAGTCCTTGTTGGCTGTTTGGATAACTGCCCGCATCCAATTTATACATATCCATCGTAGCGCTTAAGTCCTCAATTTGTACCTTGGCCGCTTTAGTTTTAGATTCCCCCATGTGTTTCATAACTTGCGGGCCCACTATGCCGGCCAGCATCGCAATAATGCCCAGCACAACCAGTAACTCGAGCAGGGTAAAACCAGATTGTTTGTGATTTTTAAAATGTATCATGGTAGATCATGTTTCCGTTAAAAGGCCAAATCATTTACACTCAAAATTGCTAGCAAAATCGACACAATAATGCCGGCAATCATGAGTCCCAAGGTAATTATTAACACGGGCTCAAGAAAAGCCA
>CAMDWT010000106.1 GCA_945877505.1 Crenothrix polyspora | reverse complement strand
CGTACTCGATAAAGTTCGGTTTCTTGTAATGGCTTGATATCGTCAATAAATTGAACTTTTGAGTCCATAACCCAAATATCGGGTAATCCGAGATCTGATATAAAACTGTAAGAGCGTGCCATTAAGCCAACAAAAATAGCAGGTTGTTGAGTCATAATGAGCGAGGCAAAGGTGAGTCCCATAATAATCCCTATGTACTTGCCTTTATCTCCCATCAACATTTTAAGGGCAACGTGATTCATGATTTTATGGGCGTAATTTGTTGAGCGAGTTGGGTTATCGCAGCTATGGAAAATTGTGCGATATGTTCAGCACAGGCGTCGATGGCTGATTCATTCTCGATTAATTCTGGATACAAACGATTAATAACCGATCGAGAGTGTTTAAACATGAGGCATTGGCCATAAATACTTAATAAACAACGGTGTATAAAGTGTTTGTCGGTCTGCTCGCCAATAATCGGTTGAATAATATCTTGGAGGAGTTTCATTTGAGGCTTTATAGCTATTTCTAAAAGCGTCTCCAAGGCATTGGTGGGGTCACTGATTTCTTTAGCAATGAGTTTGCTATGAAGACCTAGTCGGCTGTCATCCATAAGTTTATTTAAGAAATTTTTAATAAATAGGTTAAGTCGTTGCTCTGGGGTTAAGTTCTTTTCGAGAAGGGCATTTTGTGGGTGGAGTCGATTAGCCTCTTGAAAAGAAAAAATCAGAACTTGAGCATAAAGACTTTCTTTGCTGCGAAAATAATAATTGACAGAAGCAAGGTTCACATTGGCTCGGGAGCAAATTTCACGCACAGTCGCGTCACGAAAGCCGTATTCAGCAAAAACTTCAACAGCAACATGAAGTATACGTTCGGAAACGGACTCTAGAGAGTGTGTTTGGGTCATTGTAATGATTGTATTAAACAGTTGTTTTAATTAATTATAAGGTTATTTTATTCAATAGCAAGACCTTGACTATAGGTTAAGACATTAGTTTTTAGTTGTTAGGGTTAAATGAGGTTAGTTTGTGACTAATAAGAGATGGCTAGGGCGATAAGTGGTTCAAAAAAAAGAAAATAAAACCTGACAACCCAGTAGAATAAGGTAATTAAAAATAGAGTTGCGTCGTGTTTATGGTTTCAAAATTAACAACAACGAATCATCGTTCTGATATTGTTGGCTTAAAGTACGTCTATCCGGTTATATCAAGGCGGATGGGAGGTCTATCTATAGGGATAAATTTCAATCCAAATAACGCGTGTAATTGGCGGTGTATTTATTGTCAGGTTGAAAATTTAAAGTTAGGTGCTGCACCCGAAATGGATTTTAAATTGTTGGAAGAAGAATTAAGATTTTTTCTAGATGATGTACTTGTCGGTGATTTCTACGAGCGTTTTCAAGTCGATAAAGATAAACGAATCATTAAAGATATCGCTATTGCCGGAAATGGTGAGCCTACTAGCTTGAAAGATTTTGCTGTTGCGGTTGAATTGATAGGCAAGATAGCAACTGAAATGGGTGTATTTCCTGCTAGTAATTATGTGCTAATTACCAATGGCAGTTTAGTACATCAGGCTAAGGTGCAAGAAGGCTTGAAGGTTTTAAAGAGCTATGGTGGAGAAGTCTGGTTTAAACTGGATAGTGCGACCAAAAAAGGCAGAACTTTTATTAATAATACAGGGCAGTCCTGTGAAGCTAGCATAGCGAACCTTATGAGTTCAGTAAGTTTGTGTAATACCAAGTTACAAACCTGTTTGCTGGATTATGATAATGAAGGTTTATCTGAAAAAGAAAAACAAGCGTATCTCAAGTTGTTGAAGGGTATTAAGGAAGTTGGCTGTAAATTACAAGAAGTTATGCTGTATACCATAGCAAGACCCTCTCAGCAGCCAGAGGCTGCGCTTTTAAAGCCTTTGTCGCTTGAGACATTAAATGCATTTGCTGATGATGTTCGAGTTTTAGGCTTTGATGTGACGGTGAATAGTTAATTATTAGCTAGATTTTTATTTATAGCTTGTGGAATGGGATGCTACTAACTATAATAGCTCGTTCATTAAAGTGCGAATGTGGCGGAACTGGTAGACGCGCTGGATTTAGGTTCCAGTAGGTTATCCTGTGAGAGTTCGAGTCTCTCCATTCGCACCACCCAAATTCTATAAAATAGAACAATTTCTTGTTCTATCTTCAGCTATATTTAGCCTGTCTACTGATTTTCATAAATAAATTCTTATATAAATGTGCGAGGTAAAGAAATGCAAGTTTCTGTCGAAAAGACATCAGAATTAAGCAGAAAAATGACTGTTAGCGTGCCTGAGGCCGTTGTTCAGGAAAAAATGGCTGAGCGATTGAAGTCGTTAGCGCGTGAAGTTAAAATCGATGGTTTTCGTCCAGGTAAAGTCCCGCATCAAGTCGTTAAAAAAATGTTTGGCGATAGAGTGCGCGGCGAAATCACCAGTGATTTGATTAAAGACACTTATTATGATGCTTTGGAAGGGCAAGCGTTAAAGCCTGCTGGCCATCCCCATATTGAACCCTTAGACGAAACTGACGGCTTTAAATATACCGCTGTATTTGAAGTTTATCCTGAAATTTCACTTGAAGGCCTTGATCAACTTGAAGTTGTTCGACCTGTCACTGCTGTTAATGACAGTGACGTTGAGGGTATGATTGAGAAATTAAGAGCCCAAAAGCAAACGTGGGCAGTGGTTGATCGTGCGGTTCAAGAGCATGACAATGTAACGATGAGTTTTACAGGCGTTTCTGAAGGTGAAAACTTTACGGATGGTAAAGTAGAAGACTTTCAAGTGGTTTGTGGCTTGAAAAAGATGATTGCGGGTTTCGAAGATAATTTATTGGGTCTTGTTGCCGGTGATCACAAATCGTTTACCTTAACTTTTCCTGAAGACTACGGCAACGAAAAATTGGCCGGAAAAGCAGCTGAATTCGAAATCGACGTTACTAAAGTTGAAGCGCCGGTTTTAGCAGAAATTGATGAAGAGTTTGTTAAAGCCTACGGCATTGAAGATGGTTCGGTTGAATCATTTCGTACCGATGTTAGAAATAACATGGAAAGAGAGTTAGTACAGGCCCTACGTAGCAAGTTGAAAACAGCTGTCATGGATGCTCTGTGCGATAAAATTAAATTGACAGTGCCTAATACAATGGTCGATGTGGAAGTTGAAAGCTTGATGAAGCCTTACATCGAAACAGCAAAAAGACAGAAGATGAAGCTGGAAGATTTAAAGTTACCAAGAGACGTATTTGAAGATCAAGCAAAGCGTCGGGTAGCCTTAGGTCTTATCTTGGGTGAAATCATTCAAACTAAATCAATTGAATTAGATGCGAATAAAGTACGTTCAACCATTGAAGAAATGTCGAAAAGTTATGAGCGTCCTGAAGAGGTCGTCGCTTGGTATTATTCAGATGAGACGCGTTTGAATGAAGTGCAGCAAATGGTTTTAGAAGATCAAGTGGTCGAATGGTTAGTCGCACAAGCTAAAGTGTCTGATGAGACCGTTAATTTCACTGATGTAATGGATAAGCAGCAACGTCAAGGTTACTAAATGTATAAGCAACATGTAATGAATCAAGCGAGAGCTTTGGAAGCGGCGGGTGGCTTAGTCCCCATGGTTATCGAGCAAACTGCAAGAGGTGAACGTTCTTTTGATATCTATTCAAGACTTTTAAAAGAACGCGTGATTTTTTTGGTTGGCCAAGTGGAAGATTACATGGCTAACTTGGTTGTTGCGCAGTTGCTTTTTCTTGAATCAGAAAATCCTGATAAAGATATTCATCTATATATCAATTCGCCAGGTGGCTCGGTGACTGCCGGCATGTCAATATATGACACTATGCAGTTTATAAAACCTGATGTGAGTACTTTATGCATCGGTCAAGCGGCTAGTATGGGTGCGTTATTGCTAACAGGCGGAGCCAAGGGTAAACGCTATTGTTTGCCACATTCAAGAATGATGATTCATCAGCCATTAGGCGGTTTTCAGGGCCAGGCATCAGACTTTGATATTCATGCAAGAGAGATTTTGTTGATTAGAGATAAGTTAAATAAAGTATTGTCTTTCCATACAGGCCAGCCTCTTGAAAAGGTTCAGTTAGATACGGACAGAGACAATTTTTTAAGTTCTGATGATGCCGTAAGTTATGGTCTGATTGATAAAGTATTAACGACGAGATCAACAGGTTCTGACCTATAAAAGATGGGTATTTTTTAGGTGTTTCGATATCCTTTGTGGTCTCGAACTTAAAATGTCATTTTGATGTTTGCAGGAGCTTAAATTTATGAGTAATGATAAAAATGGTAAAGATAGTGAAAAACTACTTTATTGTTCTTTTTGCGGTAAAAGTCAGCATGAAGTAAAAAAACTGATTGCGGGACCTTCTGTCTATGTTTGTGATGAATGTGTAGAGCTTTGCAATGACATCATAAAAGATGAATTGGAAGAAGAGACTTCATCTTTTGGCGGTAATAAATTACCGAAGCCTAAAGAAATAAAAGAAGAGCTTGATGGTTATGTGATTGGCCAAGAGAGAGCTAAAAAAATATTAGCAGTAGCGGTTTATAATCACTATAAGCGCTTACGTAGCAAGTCGAAAAAAGATTCTGTTGAGTTAGCTAAAAGTAATATTTTACTGATTGGACCAACGGGTTCTGGCAAGACTTTATTAGCAGAAACCTTAGCTCGCTTACTGGATGTGCCGTTTACAATTGCTGACGCAACAACGCTTACTGAAGCGGGTTATGTGGGTGAAGATGTAGAAAATATTATTCAGAAAATTTTACAAAAATGTGATTACGATGTCGAAAAAGCTGAAACTGGCATTGTATACATTGATGAAATAGATAAAATTTCCAGAAAATCTGATAATCCTTCTATTACCCGTGATGTTTCGGGCGAGGGTGTTCAGCAGGCCTTGCTGAAGCTCATTGAAGGCACAATTGCATCGGTACCACCGCAAGGCGGGCGTAAGCACCCTCAAGGCGAGTTTTTACAGGTTAATACAGCCAATATTCTTTTTATAGTGGGTGGCGCTTTTGCTGGTCTGGATAGAGTCATCAAAGCACGCTCTGAAAAAGGTGGTATTGGTTTTTCGGCGGATGTAAAAACTAAAGATGATTCTAAAAATATTGGTCAATTGTTTGCAGAAGTTGAATCGGAAGACTTAATTAAATACGGGTTAATTCCTGAGTTTGTGGGTCGTTTACCAATAATTGCGACATTGGAAGAGTTGGATGAAGCGGCTTTAGTACAAATATTGACAGAGCCCAAAAATGCATTAACCAAGCAATATCAGCACTTATTTGAGATGGAAGGTGCAGAGCTTGAATTTAGAGACGATTCTTTAGTAGCAATAGCCCGTAAAGCAATGGAAAGAAAAACCGGCGCGAGAGGATTAAGAACGATTGTTGAAAATATTTTACTGAATACTATGTATGAATTACCTTCAGCAGATAATATTAGTAAAGTTGTAATCGAAGAAAGTGTCGTTTTAGGTCAATGTGAACCGATTTTGGTTTATGAAACCGAAAAGAAAAAAGTTGTCGTAGAATCTTAGTATTCTGTAATAAATCCTGCCAGTTAATCTGGCGGGATTTAAGTTATATATCGTTGCGGCTGTTAATGAAATTAATAGTGCGTAATGCCTGCCCCAGTATTTAATTACGC
>CAMDWT010000105.1 GCA_945877505.1 Crenothrix polyspora | reverse complement strand
ATACAAAGTTCCAAAACTTGGATTACCTGAAAACGTTAAAGCAACTCCATCCAGTGAAGCAGATAAGTCAACTATAGGAAGTCCAATATGAGTAATATCAACGGTGGCTTGTCTATCGAAAGGAAAAAAAAGCCTAAATGTATAGGTATCACTAAATGAAAATAATAAAGGTCCAGAAGAGAATGTTTCAGTGAAATCTGGTGGCATCAATCCGTAATCTGTAGCAGAAGCTTCACTGACCACAGGTGCCGCCAATAATGACATTAAAGTCAAAGTTTTTAAAATTTTCATAAAATAAATACCTATTAAGAGTGAGTGGAAACGTCTGTATTTTTGTCCTGACTAAAGTGGATATCCGTAAATTCGTCCCGTTTTAAATTGGTAGCCCTTCCTAAAAAGTAGCCCGACATTTACGGAGCGAATGCGTTGGGTTACGGCGTAAAAGAACCAACTGTTAGTATTTGCAATCTTTACTGCCATCATGCCATGGCGTGATCCCATAACCTTTTAACGCGATTTTACAAAGCGCCTTATTTCTATCACCGGCATCAGCCAGCTTCAGGGCATTACCAACGAGTGCCGCAATCTTTGCAGTTTCATTAAGCTGTGGATAGCCCTTGTTCGGTCCGGCAGGTTTTTGTTCGGAATGCTTTTTTAAGTAATCTGTTGCTTTAATCCACTCTTGAATTTCAAGATAGCTGTATTCAAGTGCTTTTTTCGATTGTTCAGGTAATTTTTTATGCCCTGTTTCCAGGTAATGGTGCGCAACATGAGAGATAGTAGCACATTGTGCCGGATACCAAACTGAATAAGTTGCATCTGAAGCCATAGCTTTCGGTTTTGCTTGCTTCCTATCCCAGCCTTTAGTGATAAAGGCATTATCTGAACAGTAAGCATGTGATAAACGATCGCCCAATACATGCATATAAATGCCCAGACTTTTGGTCGTGCCTTTAATTGTCTGCGCGTAATCTGGAGCGTATTGACACGTCGACGGCTCATTAAAATCACAGGTATTTGGATTTGTGAGTAATATGGATTGTCCAGTAACGGGATTATTACCCTCAAATGCTTGTGTCCTCGTCTTGGGAGTACTGGCTATCTTAGGGATAGAATAAAAAATCTTCTGGTTATCTTGCGGGGTAAAGCAGTCTGCCATAGGATCGTCTTGATTTTTTGTCAGCCCAAAGTTACATAAAGTGGAGCGTCCTCCAAACGCCCATAAGCGAGTTTGATTGATTAACGCTTCGGATTTATCAAAAGGAGTTTGCTGATGATTTTTATCATAGGTAAAGCGATGGTTAATCTCCTGACTGCCTTCAGCACGTAACCAAGGCACAAAATGTAAGGCAAAGCCGCTAGTAGCAAAATTCGTTCGAATGATCCCACTTAAATCATCGGTTTGTAAGGCCGTCAGTGCCTTTCCATATTGATCGGTATGATTGTATGCCCCCAAATCAGTGGCTTGTGAATAAGTAGCGGCTTCAAGCGCATCACTATCCGTTAAGCCCTGCATTCTGGCATAAAGATAAACCGTATCGAAATGCAGTAAATTCCTGCCATGTAGGCCTTTTTGTATAATGGCATTAACGTATCGCGCCACACCTTTAACTGCGCATCCTGCCGGTGCATTTTCCGGCTTAATACTGTCGGTACATTGGACATTCCAGCAGTTGAAGGCTTTAGGGGTAACATCACCCGATTTTGCTTGCTTATCAACATACTGAAAGCATAGATCCTCGGTAAAAGCTTGCGCTACGGTGGGTGCCAGTAATCCGAGGATAACAAAGACCGGTAAGCGCTTAGCAAGAATATTGAGATGAACCGTGCGTAACATAATGTATTCCTTAAAGATAAAAAAGTCCGGTTGAAATAACGCCAGAAATCCCGACAGCCGAGTAGGCCGGAATAAGGCTTTTTGTGCTTTAGCCAAGAACAAGCGTTTCCGGCAAATTGCCGGAAACGCCACCACGCGCTACGCTTGGGTGGTCTTATTCCGGCCTACTCGGCTGGGATTAGGGAATTTAAGTTTGCAGTTATTCCCAGTTATTCTTCAATTATTCCGTTAGGATATTTGCCTTTTTAAAATAGCCTCATACCCTTCAACCAAGAGCTTCAAACCTTCCGGTGTTTCCTGTGGCGCAAGTGTTATTTCCAATTTAGCAACTTTTGGTTTCTTTTTAAAAAAACCAGTACCAACACGACTATTTGAAAAATTCAATTGAAGCTCTCCATCTATAATATCCATTTCAAAATCAGCTATAAATGTTGCTTTCTCAATTTGAGACATTGTTAATGGTACTAAAGTTATCAATGGTACAGCAACTTCCAAGCTTTCAATTTTTCCGTCTGCTGTTAAATGCGGATATTCAAGGATAACTGTTTTCGGGATTAATGTATTTTTAGCGCTCACCGGGCCTGGTGTAGAGGTTTCTATAAAATATTTATCCAAAATAGATACATTCTTATCCATCAGCGAATCACTTGCGCTTATGAGTGCTTCATGAATCGCTGTTACAAATGATTTAAAACTAATCATAATGTTTTTTAATATTTAGGTACTTAATTGTGAGTCGATTAATTAATCGATTTGCTTTTTACCGCTTCAAATTTTTCCATTGTTTCCTGAACAATTGCTTTACTTTCAATAGCTAACCCTATCGCTGATTGGCAATTAGGGCAGACAAACTGAATACCTAATAATAATTGTCTTGTATCAAAGGGTATTTTGGTACTGCACGTTGGGCAAGGAATGCTCTGATCTGAATTTATCATTTTATTTACTATTATCGATGGTTTGTTCTTTAGATTGATCGCTTACAGCTATCGGTTGAATTGATTTGGTATACAAATCCAGTATCGTAAGCACCCCTTTAGGCAGAGGTAATGAACCTGCATTGATGTTTACTTTTAGGCTGCATGATACTTGGCTTTTGTATTGCGTTGAATTTGGATTTCCAGAATCTTGAGCTGATGAATTGCTGATTTTTCCATTTAATTGAGCCTTTTTTTCGATCACTTGATTGCCAGACTCATTGGCGGTTGCGGTTTGTTTTGAAATAGCGGATGTAATTTCCATGTCAAAATCAACAGTTACTTTGTCTACCGCCAAAGAATTAATCGGAATTAAGCAAAGTAATGGCATGCCAAAGGTCATTTGAACGCTTTTTATATAATCAGAATCACTTGGCGTTTTTGTTTCATCAATGACACCTTTTGTCATCGACATTGTTATCATGACCGGCGCGTAAGTATTGTTTTCACCTTTTGTAAAACAATACTCCAATAAAAACCTTGTTTGACCGGTAACCATCATAACATTGGCCTTTGAAGCGGCAACAAGTGGTGCGCTTATTATTGATTCAATGTCTAGCTCTTTGCTGAAGTCTGGTTCAAACGATTGATTAGATGTTGGCATATTTTAGGACGGTATGTGTGTTTTTTTAAATAAGTTAGCTTGTATTAAAGCTAACTTATTTGAGTTTGTGCAATTACTTTAGCAAGTAATTATGCTTGTGCTGCTGGTGCTGCTGGTGCTGCTGCTGGTGCTTCTAACGTTATGGGTGAAATAGATTGCGTAAAGGCTTCGATTATTGTGTTTACGCCTTTGGGTAGAGGAAGTTGCCCGGCCGTGACGTTCACAGTGTATTTAGCCGAATTGCTTTTTTGATAATGCGTATCGTGAGTTGACGAATCTTTTGAGTCGTAACTGGCACTACCTCGAATGGTGACAGATACCGGCCCCCATCCTACTTTTGCCTCAAAACTGCCTTCGCCTTTGCTTTCTGATTCTTTTGTATCGGTTTGACGCTCATCAAAACTTGAATTCACTTCCATTTCAAAAGTTATATCTACCGTAGTTACCGCTAAAGAGTTCAGCGGTATAATCGTTAAGAGGGGTAAATTAAATTGAGTGGTCAAATATTGAATTGATGTTGCTGTAGCCGGTATGGCTGTTTTGCCATCGCCAGCAATTCCCGCCGGAGAACCTGGCGTAATTACCCCTCTCGTTAATGACATTACGATCATAATTGGTGAATAATTGTTATACTTTGCTATCTTAGGATGTCCAACCACCTCAGGTGTTGTAATGATTCCTGTTTTGGGATCTATTACTGCCGGCACTCCATTAACTTTAGCTACTTCATCTACAGGCAATAAGGTAAAACAAGTATCCAACATAAACTTTGTTTGTGTTAAAGCCATTGCAGAGTTTGCTTTTGCTGCGGCATTAAGTGGCCCACCTATTAATGAGTCCATGGGTAGCCCGGAAAATTCCTGAGCCATTGATAATAAATTAGAGTCCATAATTTTTAATACCTATAAAAATAATTGTGATTGTTACAATAAATAGCCAAGTAGCGCGTAGGGTGTATAAGCGAAGCGTCATACCCCGAATCGGGGTTGTTTAAAATCAATAGGGTCAAACTCTAAAACTTGGTATGTAAAAATAAAATACTTTAAAATTAACTACTTAATTATTGCTAACATTCAATTTACCCAGCTTTTTAAAGTAGATACATAATAACGCCAAACCACCACTAACATAAGTAACGTTACAGTAACGCTGCCGGTGTTACTGTAACGTTACTTGTAAAAGATTTGTTTATGTGCGGGGTTTTAGTAAGCAAGATACGTTGTAATTATTCACCTCCCCCTTTGAAAAAGGGGGATTGAGTGGGATTTATCTAATAAAATCTCCCCTAACCCCTCTTTGTTAAAGAGGGGGACTGAATAATTACGATACGGTTAGATAATTTGACAGCCGGTGTTGGCAATAACACCGTCATTGGCGATAAAAAAGTCCTGTAATGCACTGCAAATAGAGGCGGCGATCTCTTCTTGATGGGCGATGGCCAATAACAAATGCCGACCAAATTGTTCCGACCAGATGATGCCGTTTTCTAAAGTGTCGACTAAGCGGATGGAAACCCTAATGCTTTCTACATCGAATTGGACGCTGCCTTCCAGCAGATGGCTGATGCCGATGTCGGTCGCTCTTTTTAGCATCCCGTCTTCATGGTCGGCAACACCCGATGTAATGGCCGAATTTAAGACAATTATTTTTCCAAACGTTTTAAATAACTGATGCTTAAGCATCTCGTCCAAACCGTGCGTGAAATAGTGGCCTTCGCTATGACGCGAAATACATTTAAAGGGGGAAATTGCCAGCAGATAGCGCGGGTTACACTTGATACATTCAGCACGCTTGCGCAAGATGAGCGGCATGTAACTGCCCAGTGGAATTGATATTTCGATGTCGGAATCAGCGCCCACGGCGGCATAATAAACGTTAAGTTTGTTCCGCAAGCGCCCAATATAAACCCGGACAATAGGATCGTCATAGGTGCTGTATAACGCAGGATTCCGATCAAAAACTTCAATGCCTATGCTATGTTCGCTGGTGTCCCGAATAGTCCCGTCGACGGCTTTTTCGACCAGAAACTTCAGCAAACGGCTACGGCGTTGTGCATGAATAAACAGCTTGCTTGCTAAAAGCCGGTCAAGAGCGACTTGCACTTCAGCCGCTGGCACTATGCCTACACACGCCATTCCCTGGGTCATCGGAGTTATGATGGTTTTTTCGGCAACATCCTGCTTAGGAACGAGCACGAAATAACTTGAGCAAGTAGTCGTTGTAATGCGGTAAAATTAAAGAACTGAAACATTACCCCAAAACTTATAATGCAGCCTGCTTACTCAATAGAAATTGAAAAAAAAATGCAAGAAGTGTTCGATCGTCTATCC
>CAMDWT010000104.1 GCA_945877505.1 Crenothrix polyspora | reverse complement strand
TGGGTTTTCGGATGTTGGGACGCGATAAATAAAGACGCGATAAATCGCGTCTCTACGGTGACGATACCTGTATATTGCTGCTCATGTGTGGTTAATAGGCTATTCATTGTTCATAGTTTAAGGTGATTTTCGGAGAATATTTTACCCATCAAAAGTAGGGGTTTCCCAATCAAGAAAACGATTGGATTCGTCTAATGGGTAAGTTCTTTCGCAGAAATAACCTTATACCTATCAACCATAAATTAATCTCCGTAGAGACGCGATTTATCGCGTCTAAATGATAACCCGTGGGTTTTCGGATGTTGGGACGCGATAAATAAAGACGCGATAAATCGCGTCTCTACAGTGACGATACCTGTATATTGCTGCTCATGTTTGGTTAATAGGCTATTCATTGTTCATAGTTTAAGGCGATTTCCGGAGAATATTTTACCCATTAAAAGTAGGATTTTCCCAATCAAGAAAACGATTGGATTCGTCTAATGGGTAAGTTCTTTCGCAGAAATAACCTAAGACCGTTTTAAACGCTTACATCGACGTTAAAAAAGTCATTGTAAAAAACTTTTGTGCTTGTTTACCTTGTAAGCTTGTAAGCTTAAGCTTATAAGCTATACTTAAACTTGATTTCATAAAGGTGTGAGTTGCGCTGATGACCTACCCCAATAAGCGCTATTATTTAAAACGAGGAGAGCCACCATGCAACAAAAAATTCACATGCACGATCAAGTCTTAAACAAAATTGACAATATTATGAATCATTACAAAAAAAAGCCCATAGAGGAGTTTATGGAACTTTTAAAGCAGCTTAGGCAACTCGCAATAAATAAGTCCCACGCTTTATAAGTCTCCACACGCTTCGGAAACAATTTTTTAGCAGCGGGTCGGTCATGCCCTCGATGGGCTTTAGTTAGCGCTCCTTTAATCATTAAGAAGGTGGCGTTACTAACGATGTAGGGGGATTTATTGCAAGTTACCTAATTCCTCAAATCGCGACGAGGGCGTCGCTCCTACGAAATACAACGGCGTAATATTGTAATCCAAACCCCTTTGCCAAAACCGAGATCCTTAGTAAGGTGCGCATCACGCACCTAAAACCACATCCACTAAGCGGTTTTATTTACACCACAATCTATAATTGTTTTCTACCTGTAGCCTATCGGGTTTCTTTCTCTGGCATGGTAAATGGTGCGCGATGCGAACCCTTAGCTAAGCAGTAGTATTGCGAAAATTGGAGAGGGATTATTGCGGGTTGCCTAACTAAAGACATTGGATAGTTTTTTAATTGACTCAGCAGTCACTTAAAAATTAAAAAACAGTCAAAGCAGAAAACTAATGGATAAAAAAAGGGGGGGCTAACAGCCCCCCAAATGAGCGCACCTCAAACTTGTCCGGCAGGTTTGTTTTTGTTGATATTGGTTTTTATCGGTTTACTATCAACTTTTTCCTGCTTTGTATAAATCGTTTTACTGTAATCATTGTCATCTTTTGGTGCTTTTGGCTCGTTACCCGCCATCAAGTCATCAATTTGATCTTTATCTATGGTTTCCCATTTCATTAAGGCATCAGCCATTTTATGAAGAATACTGATATTTTCCTGCAAAATAGTTTCTGCACGTTGATAATTACAGTCTATGACCGCACGTATTTCTTCATCAATATGCTGCGCAACTGTACCGGATACTTTGCTGCCTTGTGAACCAGGATAACCCATGAACGGCTGACCACTTTCTTCCCCATAAACCAAGGGGCCGAGTTTTTCAGAAAAACCCCAACGGGTAACCATGTTGCGTGCCAATTCAGTGGCTCGCTCGATGTCGTTGGAAGCGCCTGTGGTAACGCGGTCTCCACCATAAATCATGAGCTCTGCAATTCTGCCACCAAACAAGCTTGCTATTTGACTTTCCAGTTTGCGTTTGCTGGCGCTGTATTGGTCTCTTTCAGGTAAAAACATGGTAATACCCAAGGCCCGGCCGCGCGGCATAATGCTCACTTTATAAACAGGATCGTGGTCAGGTGATGATTGCCCAACAATACAGTGACCAGCTTCGTGATAAGCGGTTAATAACTTGTCATCTTCCGTCATCACCATGGTATGCCTCTCAGCACCCATCAAAATCTTGTCTTTGGCTTTTTCAAGGTCACTCATATTGACTTGAACTTTATTTAACCGTGCCGCAAACAACGCAGCCTCATTAACAACATTGGCTAACTCTGCACCTGAAAATCCGGGTGTACCTCTGGCAATATCTTTTAACTTGACATCATCAGCCGCTGGTACTTTTTTAATGTGTACATTCAGAATTTGTTCACGACCGCGTACATCGGGAAGCCCAACATTAACTTGACGATCAAAACGGCCAGGTCTTAACAAAGCTTTATCAAGAACATCTGCACGGTTAGTTGCCGCAATAACAATAACGCCTTCATTACCGGTAAAGCCATCCATTTCCACCAGCAATTGATTCAATGTTTGTTCACGCTCATCATTGCCGCCACCCATACCGGCACCGCCTCTTTGGCGACCGACCGCATCAATTTCATCTATAAATATGATACAAGGTGCGTGTTCCTTAGCTTGGACAAACATGTCCCTGACTCTGGACGCGCCCACACCGACAAACATTTCTACAAAATCAGAACCGGAAACTGTAAAGAACTTAACCCCGGCTTCACCTGCAATGGCTCTGGCAATCAGTGTTTTACCTGTTCCTGGAGGGCCTACCATTAAAATGCCGCGTGGTATTTGTCCACCCAATTTTTGAAATTTTTGCGGATCTGCCAGAAAATCAACCAGCTCTGCGACTTCTTCCTTGGCTTCTTCACAACCTGCAACATCAGCAAAGGTTGCGGTTAGTTTGTCTTCTTCAAGCAATTTGGCTTTGCTTTTACCAAAAGAATTACCGCCCATGCCACCGCCTTGGGTTTTACGCATATAGATTATCCACACGGCAATCAAGAGCAGCATAGGGAACCAGGAGATAAACATCTGCATAAAAAGCGACTGCTGCGCAGGTGGTTTGGTTCTTACCTGAACACCGGCACTTAACAGATCATCAATCAAATGAGGGTCATTAGGATTAAAGGTTTCAAGGTTTTGACCATCTGAAGTACGCATTTTAATTGATTGACCGGTCATTTCTACACGATCAACCAGTTTATTCTTAACCTTGGCGATAAAATCCGAATAAGCTATGGATTCATCAATCGGCGGCGTCGTGTTTACGCGGTTATATATTAAAAATGCACCGGCCAAGACAACGCTCCAAAGGAGTGTGTTTAGTATATATTTTTTCATCTTTTAATCTCCTGACCCTTAAAGTAAGGTCAATATGTAGCGTTGCGTTTACCTACAGCTGCATTCAAAACTTGATGTTGCCACGTTACCATGTCATCAATCTGAATTGTTTTTTACTAATCCTACCTTTTAAGTAGGATTTAATATTAACTATCTTTAACACTTTTGTACATTATAAAAAGCTTAATAACTGATCACCAAAGCTGCGTTTTATTTTATCAAGAGCAATCACCTGAATTTGTCTAACGCGTTCCCGAGTCAAATTAAGTTCTACACCAATTTCCTGCAAAGTCATTTCGTTGTCAGTATCAACACCAAAATGACAACATATAACTTTAGCTTCTCTGGGATTAAGTATTTCAATAGCCTTATTTATCAAGCCTTCAAGATCGGTTTTTGCTATTTTCATAAACGAATGCGTAAACACCTGTTGCTCCAAAAAATCGATGGGGGCAAAAGAGTTTTCATCATCATCTTCATAACCTTCAAGCGACATGGCTGTTTGTGAGATCGAAAAAATAGACTGCACTTCGTCAATCGAAAGCTTTGCACATTCAGCCAACTCTTTAATAGTGGGCTCTCGGCCTGTCTTTACAACAAACTGGTCTTTAGTACGAAATACTTTATTAATCGTTGCCACTTGCCCACAAGGAACACGCACAACTCTCTCGCATCTCGACAAAGACCTTGATATCGCTTGCCTAATCCAATAGCCTGCGTAAGTTGAAAATTGAAACCCCAATCGATAATCAAATCTATCAACCGCTTTTAACAAACCGCTCTGACCTTCTTGTACCAGATCGTCAAAATCCAAAAAACTGCCTTTGTATTGATTGGCAATAAATAAAACCAACCTTGAGTTAGCTGAAGCAAGCTGTTGACGTAATCTTAACCAGTCGTGCTCTGAAAAAACCACCTCGGAAAAGTGTTTATGCATGTCACTACTGGACAAAAACAAAAATTGCTCGTCATAAGAGGACAGTAAATTCAACCACTTGGGTGAGTTTATACTGCTACGTCTGCTTAAGCCTTCCAAGCGCTTAATAATTAAATTAGATTTTTTTTCGGTACTTTGCGTGGGTTGATAACAAAGTCCTCTAAATTTGTAAGCATAAACAATGACATCAACCAGTTTCGTCAAATCATTAAAAGAAAAAGGAAAAAGTTGCAACGCTGTTACCAGATTTTGCTTATCAAGAACATAAGCACTATCCGTTAACGCTTTGTCGGATAATGAATAAAATTGTTTTTTTATATCCACCAAGGCCGTTGTTAATTCTGATTCCAGCGTTGCTTCATCATCAAGATCAGGCGTTGCGAAAGATTTTTGTTCATACTGGTTAATCAACCATAAAGCCGTCACCGGGAACTGGGAGAGTGCGTTTATCAGTCTGGCTTTCTCGTCTTTTAACTGACGAGCTATATGAAAATTACTATTCTCTGTATACTCTGTAGCGTGATTAACGCTTGCTACAGGCTGTTCAACTTCAACAGGAATATTACCAACAAACAATGCTGGTTCTTGTTTTGACAACTGTGTATTTAAATAAGCCATAACACCAAATCCTCGCAAACAGAGTGACTTAAAACTAAAAGCCGTTGATTCGCGACGTTTTCACGCGATCATTAAACAGCAATTTTTTTAAACCGATGAGACAAATAAAAACTTGATTCGTTCTTTCTGAAGAAATTATTTATTAACGATTTGTTTATTAATCATTTCACGATAATGTAACAATTAGAATGTTTATTGTCAAACTATAGTTTTACAAAACATGAACAATATTTAAGAGTCTAATTGACACTTTGAAAATAGCAAGTGGGAAATTTATTTTAAAATAAGGTATCAGCCCAACTATAAACAACGGCACGGCCAGTTTTGAGGAGCCATCCAACCGCTTTACAACCAAGATAAGCCGTAAAAAAAGACCCTGACTGTCAACAGTTGCGACGGCTTAACTGCTTATCAATAAGCTGTATCAGCGAGTGCCAACAGCCAGTCACACCATGAAAAAAAGAGCCAACCTATGTTGCAAATATCCAGTCAAGTTATTATTCCAGACGGCGAGATTGAAATTTATGCCATTCGTGCCCAAGGTGCTGGCGGTCAGAATGTTAACAAAGTATCCTCAGCGATTCATTTGCGTTTTGATATTAACGCGTCCTCATTGCCTGATTTTTATAAAGAAAAACTGCTGGCCTTAAATGACCAGCGTATTTCAAAAGAAGGTGTGATTGTCATCAAAGCGCAGCAATACCGCACCCAAGAAAAAAACAAAGAGGATGCCTGTAGCCGACTACAGGATTTAATAAAAAGTGTAGGCTTGGTGCATAAAAAGCGCAAAGCAACAAAACCCACGAAAGGATCAAAGCTAAAACGCCTGGATGGCAAAAGCAGACAAGGCCAACTTAAGGCCTTGCGAGGAAAAATTAATTTTCAATAATGGTATGGCTAAACGGATGTAGTTATTGCGTATTCTGATTAATTTGAACACTAATTCTGGTTGAACTTGAACACCTAAAACCTAACGCATCGGTGGAAGTGAATTTTTACTCCAAGTGTTCAACTTGAGTCAAGGAATTCATTTTTTTGCGCATGGATTCGCCTTTTAAATTG
>CAMDWT010000103.1 GCA_945877505.1 Crenothrix polyspora | reverse complement strand
AAAAATTCAAACAGCACCAAGACTGGGTGACTTTCAGGATCGACTGAAGCAATGGCTAGAATTAGACTCCCGTCTCCCAAAAAAACAACGCAGAACTGCAAAGCGCTTGTTTGAATGCCTACAGGCAGAAGGTTATCGGGGTGCCTATGACAGCGTGCAGCGCAATGTAAAGCATTGAAAACTCAAGCAGAAGATGTCACCAGTTGCCACCAAGGCCTTTATTCCTTTGGCATTCCCCCCAGGAGAAACCTGCCAATTTGATTGGTGTGAAGAGTTTGTCAAGCTAGGCGGGATTGGCAGAAAAATTAAGGTTACTCATTTTCGTCTTTCCTATAACTGGCAATACTTGACAAGTTTTAAAACGAGGCGTCTTTAGTTAAGCCTATAGAGATTTACATAAACATTTATCAAGCCTATACAATAACTAAAATACAGGTTCGTTAAAGTCTATCCGCTTTAAAATGTACTCTTTCAAACTCTGCAATAGGCTCCGGCTTACCAAATAAAAAACCTTGATAACGCTGACAGCCGTTATTTTTTAGGATTTGTTTCTGAGTTTCTGTTTCTACTCCTTCTGCAATAACGCTCACCCCTAAACTGCCTGCCATCGCACTAATCGTCTTGACGATCAGATCATCCTCGTTATTCGCTGTAAGATTGTGTACGAATGAAAGGTCAATCTTGATATGGTCTAAAGGTAGTTTAGTGAGGTAAAGTAAAGATGAATACCCTATCCCAAAATTATTCAAGTCAAATTTAATTCCAAATGCTTTTAATATATTCATGCTCGCAACGACAAATTCAATATTATCTACCAATGCACATTCTTTAAACTCTAAAATTAGTAATCGTGGATTAATACAATGTTTTCTTACGGTCGCTTTCACTTGCTCTACAAAGTTCACTTGATGAAATTGTTTAGCACTTATGTTCACAGAAAGCGTCAGATCACGGGTTAACGAACTGTTTTCCCAACGATTAAGCTGCATACAAGCCTCATTTAATATCCATTCGCCTAAACAGGGTTCGTCTAACAGACTGATAAATTTATCTGGTAAAAGCAAGCTACGCTCTGGGTGCATCCACCGAACCAAGGCTTCAGCGCCAAAAACATTATCGTTATTATCCACTTGCACTTGATAGAACAACCTGAATTGCTTTTGTTCAATCCCTATAAAAAAGTCAATCCTACTACTTCCTTGAATAGTAACCGTCTCTCGCATGTTCTTATCGAAGAACTTATGATGATTACGGCCATTTTTCTTGGCCTCAAACATAGCGAAATCAGCTTGTCCTATTATTTGATTAACATCAAGCTCTTCGCCATTAAATAAAGTGGCGCCAATACTAACGGTAATAATATGAGTCTGCCCACCAATCGAATAAGGTTTACTCAATCGATTAACAAGTTTATCAACGACCTGGTTAGCTTCAACACTTGCCCTCAGTGGATCAATACTTAGATTATCTATTAAAATGACAAACTCATCACCACCATAACGAGCAACTGTATCGCATTCTCTCACACTACCGACTAATCGATCTGCAACGAGTTTCAAGCATAAATCACCCACTTTATGACCTAAGGTATCATTTATATTTTTAAAGAAGTCCACGTCAACAAACAGTAATGCCCCCTTTTTATTCGTACGTTTACAATTTACAAAAACTTGATTAATCCTATCAATAAATAGACGCCGATTGGGTAAGTTAGTAAGTTCATCATAAAAAGCCAGATTTGTAAAATCACTTAAAACCTTTAAAACATTAACAAACATAGCAACGTAATGAGTCATTACGCCATCTATGTCATACACAGAAGAGATGCTTAGATACTTATCGTAAATCTCACCGTTTTTAAATAGATTACTGACACTCCCCTCCCAATAACCTTCACTATTAAGACTTTTCAAAATATTGACATAAAAGCCTTTATCATGCATCCCTGCATTGAGTTGTATGGGTGTCTGACCGACCGCCTCTGCTTCACTATAACCGGTGATTCTTATAAAAGCAGGATTCACCGCTTGAATGATATTATTCACGCCCACGACCATCATCCCAAGGCCACAGTTGAATGCCGTCGACGAAATGCTGAGCGTCTTATTGATCTCAAGTAAATCATCGATAAGCTGATTTTTTTTTGCTATAACTAATGAATATTCTTCATTAAGCTCTTCTAATTTACTCATATAATCAATAGCGTTATTATCACTATCAAGATCTTTGTAATTATTAGTCATAAGATTATTTAATTTTTGATTTATTCTCAACTAATGCCCTGTTTGATGAAACAAAATATTAGCTTTCAATTATGGAATAAAATTAAGATTCGAATCGCTGGTGCTATTTTTTAAGGCATAGAAAAAACAACAATGGACGCCCCCCATCTATTTATCAACAAATCGTCACTTAATCTTTGAGACATCTCCATCTAATTAATACTTAATGCTTTGGCCAAAATATCAATCAATATGTGGTGAGTTTAATCGGGCATACCGACACTCTAATTGATCCAAAGTAAAATATACAAACGTTTCTAGACACGCCCTCATTTGAAAAGCATCGTTAGAAGAGAAAATCAAAAACCACCTCAGTGCTTAACGCTACCTAATAAAGAAAGAGATCAGTCAATAAACTCATTATCATCTAGCTTTTTAAGAAAAAAACGCAAATGAATATTACATTACTCAATTTCATTTATCTATGTTATTTCACATCAAACTATTAGACCAATAATAATATATCTTGAGATTCTTACTAAAACCCATTCTAAATGATATCTAAAGCACTTTGCATCACCCATATAGATGATACGCCTAAATATCTCTCAGATCATGAAGGCGAAGACGAGTCTCTAAATCTATCCAAGCAAAGTTTTTTTGACAAAGTAGACTAAAGTAGTAGGATAATTATTAAGAATTGTAATTTAAAATAAACTGAGAAAATCATGGTTTCGCTATACGATAAATACGGGGGATTTTCCACCGTCAGCAAATTAGTTCATACTTTTTATAAAAAAGTCGGTGAGTCTGAAAGTTTAGCGCCCTATTTTGTAGGCGTAAACCTCGAACAACTCATGGATCATCAAAATAAATTTTTTTCCGATATTTTAGGCGGCCCGGTTAAATACACAGGTGCTCATTTAAAAGATATTCATGCCCGACTAAATATTACAAACGAAGCTTTTTTTGAGATAGCCGAATTACTTGCAGAAACCTTGGAGGATATGGGTGTTGAATCGACAGACATTGAAACTATTCTGGGAATTGTTGCGGGAGTAAAGCCTGACATAGTTACTTTTAAAGGTTAATCATACTTAAGATTATGAACAAAGCTCTGGTCTGGCCCAATCTATTTGCAATTCCAACAGTAGAATCTTTAGTTAATGGCTATGCACTTTGTGATATTGCAACATTAAAAATCATCTATTGTAACCCCACTTTTATAGAATGGATTGGCATAGAAGATACGAATATTCATCTGGATGAAGTCATTACCTCATTAAATAAGAATATTTTACTCAAACGTATTGATTTACGGGGCTATTACAGCTTAACAATAAAAACAGATCCTACTGTTATAAGATCACGACCACTCATAGAGATCACCTTTAAGAAAACCAACTGGCAAGGAATTACTTACATCGTTGCTCATGCTTTTGATATGAGTCAACTGATTGAGAAAGACATGCTTATTGCCAGTCAATTAAAAATTATTGCAGAAAGTAACCAAGCAAAAGATTCATTTTTTGCCACCATGAGTCACGAAATTCGAACCCCCATGAACGCTATTATGGGCTTTGCTAATTTATTGCAAACTCAGATAGAACTTCCCTCACAAAAAGAAAAACTTCAAAAGATCATCCTTTCAAGTAAGCATCTGCTAAGTATTATCAATGACATTCTCGATTTATCGAAAATTGCAGCCAACCATTTCGAACTGGAAGAGAACACTTTTATCGTTTCGACATTGCTAAATCATGTTAGCAGTATCCTGACAAATCAACTAGTCAGCAAGGGAATTACATTCGTTGAGGAGATCGATCTCTACTTAGATACAGTCCCTGTGGTGGGGGATTCTTTAAGGTTACGTCAAATCTTGATTAATCTCATTAATAACGCCATTAAGTTTACTGAACACGGTAGCATTATCCTGCGCGCTAAAATGATAGACGAAAGTCCTGATAAACTTACCTTACGTTTTGAGGTGCAAGATACCGGAATCGGTATTGTCGAAGCGCAACAAGCAAAAATATTTGGAGCCTTTGCCCAAGCAGAATCCTCGACCGCGCGGAAATATGGTGGCACAGGTCTTGGCTTGGCGATTACTAAACAGCTTGTCACTATGATGGGTGGTGAGATTGGCGTTATTAGTGCCCTAGGGCAAGGCAGCACCTTCTGGTTTACGGTAGTATTTAAGCTTGGTGAGCCCGATGACTTGACTAGTTTGGATACTATTTCTCTTCCTAAAACAGGCTTGTGTAAAGGCGCCCATATTCTGCTAGTGGAGGATAACCAAATCAATCAGGAAGTGGCGATGGAAATTCTAAAAACCTTTGGCCTTAAGGTTGATCTTGCTAACCACGGTGGCCAAGCGCTGGAGATGGTCGAAAAAAACTGTTATGAACTCATTCTGATGGACATGCAAATGCCTGTTATGGACGGCCTAGAGGCAACCCGTAGAATTAGAGAACTCCCTAGTGCTCAAAAAACAACTATCTTAGCAATGACAGCCAATGCTTTTGAGGAAGATCGAAGAGCTTGCAAGGTCGCCGGTATGAATGGTTTTATATCTAAACCCGTCGATCCTGATTTGCTTTATGCTGAGTTGGTTCGCTGGCTACCTCAACAAGTTGACGATGTTAATCCCATCATAAAAGTGGAGGAACCTCTGGAAGAATTACCCCCCGTTCTTCAAAATGACGAAACAAAATTAATTGACACCCTAACAGGACTGAAATATCTAGGGGGTAATCAAACAAAATATCATAACATGCTCTCCAAGTTTGCCGATACGTATCTGACTGAAGCTGACAATATCCAGTCTGCAGTGGCATCCAGTGATTTCATCAGTGCAGCGCGCATGGCGCATTCCTTAAAGTCTATTGCTGCGACACTAGGGATCGCAACCGTTGAAGCGATAGCGGAAAACTTAGAGCATACGTTTCATGACGGATTGTCGATCACCGACATCAATCATGAAATATATAAACTTCGTGAAACGCTGCGGAGAGTGGGCATAGAAATACAGGCTATGGAGCTTGGGTCTTCAGTTCCAAATAAAACAAACTGGTTTACCTGATTTATTTTTTTATACCCTAAAGAACACTTATTTAGCCCTCTGTGGGGGAATAAAATGTAAATTATTAATGACTGAGGCGTTTAAGGGAGTAAACGTCAATGGTTTTTTTCGAGTGTTATGGTCGCTTCTGAATTCCACTTCGGCATATTATTTTTTGCATTGAGGCTAACAATCACAGCGACTGTTAAGATCAACACGACCGCGATATGTTGTCCGTAACGTTTCATGAATTGCTCAAATCCTTCTCTAGCGCGCACTGCGATGCCGGGATGAATAGTCTCCATAATCGCCGGTACAAAACCAGGAATCATTGCCAGCGCTAAGAATATTACTAATCCCATGATTCTTGTATCAACGCTTGAGACAAGAAGTGTTTGGTGGCCAGCAGCGATAACGATCGGAAAAATCTTAGGGTGTAGCCCACCGCAATAAAAGCCGAGCAACCCCCAACGAATAACGAGTTGTGAATTGGATAATTCACCCTGATTACCAAAGAGTTTTGAACTTTTTGGAAAATGCGAACTGAACCAGTCCCTCATAAAGTCCAGCAGTTTTCGGTTAATTATTTTTTTGGGCTTTTTAATAGGCACGCCTCGTATAGCACTGACCAGTCGATAAAAGCCAACAACAAAAAGCGCTAATGCAATGGCAATACGCACCGCAAAACCTCGCCATGTAACTTCATGATGGAAGCTGATATG
>CAMDWT010000102.1 GCA_945877505.1 Crenothrix polyspora | reverse complement strand
AATGCTGTAATTATTTCAAGAACGCTGTGGCCTTGTCCAGATCCTAGATTGTAGGCTTTGCATCCTCCTGTCTCAAATCGATTACTATTTAAAGCTTGAATGGCGTTAATGTGTCCTTTGACCAGATCAACCACATGAATATAGTCTCTTATACCTGTTCCATCGCGTGTTGGATAATCATCGCCAAAAACAGATAGTTGCGGCAACTTACCTATGGCAACCTGAGCAACATAGGGCATTAAATTATTGGGAATGCCATTAGGATCTTCTCCAATGAGACCGCTTTCATGAGCCCCTATAGGATTAAAATATCGAAGTAATGCAATCTTCCAAGGTGGGCTATCTTGATTTGTTTTATCAGCGGCAGAAAGATCTCTAAGAATATCCTCTATCATTGCTTTAGATCGGCCATAAGGGTTGATGGCGCCAAGCGGAAAATCTTCAGTGTATTGCGTCAAGGAAGAAACGCCATACACGGTAGCAGATGAGCTAAAGACTAATTGTTTGACATTAGCTTCACTCATTACTTCTGTCAGTACCAGTGTGCCGAAGACGTTATTATGATAATACAGATGAGGTTGGTCACAAGACTCACCTACTGCTTTTAGGCCCGCAAAATGGATGACTGTTGTAGGCAATTCCTTAGCAAAGATATCTGTTAATGGTTGTTTATCACGAATATCAACTTCATAAAAAGTCAGTGATTTTCCCGTGATTTGTTGTACTCTGTTTAAAGATTCTCGATTACTATTGGATAAATTATCTACGACAACGACATGATAACCGGCATTCAGTAACTCTACACAAGCATGACTGCCAATATAACCTGCGCCTCCAGTGACTAGCACCGTTTTGATCGTCATAAAATTTTCCTGTTACTGCGTAATTTTGAGCTTGATAAGGTGAACGCGGCGATTATCAGCGCGTATAATTTCAAATTTCATCTTGTTAACAATGACACTTTCACCTTTTTTGGGCATGTGTTCAAGCTGGCTAAGAAGAAAACCGCCAATAGTGTCATAGTCATCACAAGCTAGGTGCGTAGAAAAATACTCATCAAATTCCTCAATGGGAATAAGTGCTTTAATCATGAATTCATTGGCACTACGTTGAAAGATATAACCTTCATCTTCATGGTCATCGTGTTCATCTTCAATTTCGCCAACGATTTCTTCTAGAACATCTTCAATCGTAACCAAGCCAGCTGCCTGACCGTATTCATCGACGACAATAGCCATATGATTACCGTTAGTGCGTAATTCTTTCAGCAAAACATTTAAACGTTTACTTTCTGGAACAACGCAGGCAGGTCGCATGATATCTTCAACGGTCATCGATTTATCTTGTAAAACATGCGCCAGAATATCTTTTGCTAATAAAACACCCACCACTTTACTACGATCACCATCAATGACAGGGTAACGTGAATGACAAAATTCAATAACGAGTGGGAATATGGTTTCCAATTCGGCATCTTTTTGTAAGACGACCATTTGTATGCGAGGTATCATAATGTCCCTAACTCGCATTTGGGAAACTTGCAACACACCCTCTATCATGGATAAAGCGTCCGTATCTAAAAGTCGGTTTTCCCTTGCTTCTCGAAGTATATCGAGAAGATCATCCAAGTCATGTGGCTCCCCAGAAAATAATTGGCTGATTCTTTCCACCCAGCGCTTTCGGGGGAGGTTTCTACTGGGAGGTTGCTCGTCACTCATTCGTTAATGTCCTGTATGTAAGGGTTTTTTATATTTAATTTGTTTAGAATGCTAATTTCTTTAGCTTCCATGATTTCAGCATCATCGTCATTAATGTGATCGTAGCCCAGTAAATGTAATGCGCCATGAATAATGATATGAGCCCAATGTTCGTGTAAAACTTTGTTTTGTTCTTTGGCTTCTTTTTCGAGTACAGGGGCGCAAATAACTAAATCACCTAAAAGACTAAGTTCAATCTCGTCAGGAACATCAACAGGAAAGCTCAAAATATTAGTTGGACCTGTTTTTTGACGGTATTCTTTATTGAGAGATGCACTTTCTAGTTCATCGACAATACGGATTACAATTTCGGTTTCTTCATTAAGGCCTTCAAGTGCAGTATCCACCCAGCCTTGAATTTGATGCTGATCAGGTTGCCCTAACGAATGATAAATTGTTTGGATTTCGATTAAATTCATAAGGCTGTTTTTGTTTTTTGCTCATAAACTTCATAAGCAGAAACAATTCGTTGTACTAAAGGATGCCTAACGACATCACGAACGGCAAAAAAAGTAAAACTGATACCTTCAATATCTTTAAGAACTTCTAGGACATGCCGTAATCCAGACATTTTTTCTGAAGGCAAATCTATTTGAGTAATATCACCGGTTATGACGGCCGTTGATCCAAAACCTAGACGTGTCAGGAACATTTTAATCTGCTCTGTGGTGGTGTTTTGAGCTTCATCTAAAATAATAAAAGCATCATTGAGTGTTCGACCCCGCATAAAAGCCAGAGGGGCGACCTCGATAATTCCTTTATCGATCATTTTTTCTACTCGTTCAAAGCCGAGCATTTCATATAAGGCGTCATAGAGTGGTCGTAAATAAGGGTCGACTTTTTGAGCCATATCACCTGGTAAAAAACCTAGTTTTTCGCCTGCTTCTACTGCGGGCCTGACGAGAATAATTTTTCTAACTTGCTCTGTTTGCAATGCTTCAATTGCACAGGCAACGGCCAAATAGGTTTTGCCTGTTCCAGCCGGCCCAACGCCGAAGTTTATGTCATGGGAAAAGATTTTTTTTAAATAGGCTTGTTGGTTGGGGCCGCGACCTTTAATTAAGCCAAATTTTGTTTTAATAGCGACTTCATGTTCAGCGGGTAGTGATGGATTTTCTAATAGGGAATCAATTGAAGCGTCTTGCATAGCTAGATGGATTAACTCAGCAGTCAGTTGCTCACTGGCGGTACTGTCAAATAATGTATACATGACAGCGCAAGCTGCTTTTACTGAGGCATCTAAGCCGGATACTTTGAACTGGTTGCCACGATTAGCTATTTCAACTTGGAGGCGGTGTTCTATTTGCCGTAAATGCGAATCGAGTTGGCCACAAAAATTTGATAACCTGCCATTATCGGCAGGGAGCAAAAAGATTTCCTGAGAAGTCATTAGGGTTACTTAGTTTTGAGTAAAAAGCTTATTAACCGTACCTTCAACTAGTCGGCCTCTTAAAGAGTTAGGTAGTGCTTCAGCAATAAGGACGTCAACAAATTGTCCAGCAAGACGTGGATGCGCTATAAAATTAACGACTCGATTGTTTTCCGTTCTTCCTTGCATCTGTAAAGGGTTCTTTTTAGATTGGCCTTCCACTAAAACCGTTTGAACAGTGCCAATCATGTTGTTAGAAATAGCGGTAGCCATTTCGTTAATACGCGTTTGAAAACGCTCTAGACGCAGTTTTTTGACGTCAGCTGGAACATTATCAGGTAAGTCAGCAGCTGGAGTTCCAGGACGTTGACTGTAAACAAAACTAAATGACAGATCAAAGCCAACTTTATCTATAAAAGACATTGTTTCTTCAAATTCTTCATCGGTTTCACCTGGGAAACCAATAATAAAATCTGATGATAGACTGATATTGGGTCGAATATCACGTAGTTTACGAATGGTTTCAATATAATCAGCACTGGTATGGCCCCGCTTCATCATCTTTAGAATATGGTCGCTACCACTTTGAACAGGTAAATGCAGGTGATTAACTAATTGAGGTAGATCGGCAAAGGCTTCAATTAAACTATCGGTAAATTCCAGCGGATGTGAGGTCGTAAAACGTAAACGGTCTATGCCTTCAATGGCGGCTACATAATGTAATAGTAGTGAAAAGTCTGCAATATCACCATCATCCATTTCGCCACGATAAGCATTTACATTCTGCCCTAATAAGTTAATTTCTCTGACGCCTTGTCGGGCTAAGGCTGAAATCTCTGCGATGACATCTTTGACAGGCCGACTAATTTCTTCGCCTCGAGTATACGGAACCACGCAGAAAGAACAATACTTACTGCAGCCTTCCATAACCGAAACAAAGGCTTTTGGGCCTTCTGCTCTAGGTTCTGGTAAAGCATCAAATTTTTCAATTTCTGGAAAAGAAACATCAATAACTGGTTTATGTTTACTGATAACTTGATCAAGTAATTGTGGCAGACGGTGTAAAGTTTGAGGGCCAAATACGATATCCACAAACGGGGCTCGTTTTTGAATGGCAGCGCCTTCTTGGCTGGCCACACAACCGCCAACACCGATGATGACCTCAGGCCGTTTGTCTTTGATCTTACGCCATTTACCGAGCGCAGAAAAAACTTTTTCTTGTGCTTTTTCGCGTATTGAACAGGTATTTAGGAGTAAAACATCGGCTAATTTTGGATCATCAATTAACTCAAACCCATGCGATGCTTGGAGTACATCTCTCATTTTGTCGGAGTCGTACTCGTTCATCTGACATCCATTGGTTTGAATATAAAGTTTTTGTGTCATATTTTATCTGAGGTAACTCATTTGTAAATTACTGGAATATTAAAGGTTTATTAAAACAAGATAACTGTGATGCGCTTCAGTTTAGCTAAGAGCTTATGTTTAAATAGTTATTGATCATTATAACCTGAACACAGATCAAATAAGAAAAACGTCACATTTAAAGTGTAGCTTAAGTTCTTTATGTAGGTTTTATAGAAAGAGTTTCTTTACCTTTAAGTATAAAATCTATTGCTGTTGCTGTTGCTGTTGCTGTTGTCGCTGTATTTTTGCTTCTCGTTTAGCGACCAGCGCTTTTGCTGCATCGGCACCAATATGAAATTCTCCGCGTTGTTTGGCTAATTCCATTTGTTTTTCTCGTTCCATAAAACGTGATTTTTGAACGTCAGTGACTTTGTCATAGCAGTGTGGACAGCTCACCCCTTTCTGGTATTGAGCGCTCGCTTTGTCTTCTTCTGTTATGGGCAAGCGACAAGCATTACATTGATCGTAATTGCCTTTTTCCAGTTGAAGATTGACCGTTACGCGCTCATCAAAAACAAAACATTCGCCTTCCCAGAGGGTATCTTTAGGTGGAACGTCTTCCAAATACTTTAAAATTCCGCCTTTTAGATGATAAACCTCATCAAATCCTTGTTCTTTTAAGAATGCAGTCGACTTTTCACAGCGAATGCCGCCCGTACAAAACATAGCGACTTTTTTATGTTTTTGTGGATCCAAGTTGTTCTTAACATACTGTGGAAATTCACGAAAACTTTCTGTATTTGGATTAATTGCGTTTTTAAAGGTACCGACTTTAAATTCATAATCATTACGAGTATCTACTAGAATAACGTCCGGATCAGAGATAAGAGCGTTCCAATCTTCTGGGTTAACGTAAGTGCCCACGACACGTTTAGGGTCGATACCTTCGATTCCCATCGTCACAATTTCTTTTTTTAACTTAACTTTAGCGCGATTAAACGGCAGGGTATCTGTGAAGGATTCTTTGCAGTCTAGATCAGCGAGGCGTAAGTCACTTCGTAGCCAATATATTACGGAATCAATACCGTCACGGGTGCCTGCAATAGTGCCATTGATACCTTCACTCGCTAGCAGTAAAGTACCGCGAACATGGTTGGCTTCCATTACATTGAAGAGGGGTTGACGTAACGTTTGAAAATCGTTCAGATTAACAAATTTGTAGAGTGCGCAAACAACGATAGAATTCATAAAGATTAGCCTATTGCAGACTGGAACGTAAATCCAGAGCAAAAAAAGAACATTATACTGTAAATAATAAGGTTGTCGGGTCTTAAAATTACTTCCATGTGTCATCTTAACTAAACAGCCTATGGTGAAGTTGACCTGCCAGGATGCGCCTAGGTTCAACACATAAACAATAGCTTAATGCTTTTTGGGACGTCTAACACCCGTGTAATGCCTTTGCCAATAACGATTTTTTAAACTAGAGACAAGAACTTTCCCCGTGGGTTGGCTAGGTGCGTGTACAAATTGGTTGTTGCTGATATAAATACCCACATGGGAATATAAATTACCGTTAGTATTAAAAAATACAAGATCGCCTGATTGGATATTATTACTAGGAATGGTTGGCAATAGCAGCGCCATTTCATTAACAGTGCGTGGCAAGTCGATACCTTGTTTTTGGTAGACATGCTTTACAAAACCACTGCAATCAAAACCCTCTGCGGGTGAATCTTTACCAAACTTATAAGGAACACCTTGTAAACTCAGGGCATAAGTCGTCAAGGGTGTCGTCGGTGAT
>CAMDWT010000101.1 GCA_945877505.1 Crenothrix polyspora | reverse complement strand
AAAGCACTTAAAGCAAACAATCCCAAAAGAGTAAGATGTAACGCTAAAGCAAACAACACGGGCCATGTAAATCTTTTTTGGCTTTCCATCTAAATCTATTGTTCTTCTGGCTTAGTCATTAAACCCACCGTTGGCACGCCAGCATTTTTTAGTGCAGCCATTACCGTAACCACCGTACCATAACTTACGCCCTTATCTGCATTGATTAACACTTGTGTTTTTGGCTTATTAATCAATATGGCAGCTACTCGAGCGTTAATTTCTTCAGGCTGAACCAACTCATCATCCTGAGTATCCGCCTTAATATAATATTGGCCTTGTTCTTTTATAGAAATAACGATAGGCGGATTATCACCTTCGCCTTCTGACTCTACTGTTTTAGATTCAGCCTGAGGAAGATCAACCTCAACACCTGTCTGCAACATTGGTGTTGTAATCATAAATATAATCAGTAAAACCAATGTTACATCAATGTAGGGCACCACATTGATTTCAGCCATAGGTTTTCTACGCCCATTTTTTCGTCCCATCTGTGGCGCGCTCATTTTTGATGTGCCTGCCGTTGGAGTAATACAACAAATTCTTCAACAAACAACTCATATCTACCCGTTAATCTATCTAATCGAGTCGAAAATCGATTATAAGCAATAACAGCCGGAATAGCCGCAAACAAACCAATCGCTGTTGCAATTAAGGCCTCGGCAATACCTGGGGCAACTTGGGCTAAGGTGGCTTGCTTAACACTACCTAACGACATAAAGGAATTCATAATCCCCCAAACCGTACCAAATAAACCTATGTAAGGACTGATGGAACCGACTGTAGCAAGAAATGCCAAATGTTCATCCAATCTTTCTAATTCGCGTGATAATTCAATTCGCATAACCCTTTGCGCACTTTCCACTTGGACCCCTGGTTCTACATTGCCAGCCTGCCTCATCCTTGAAAATTCTTTATAACCCGCAAGAAATATTTTCTCTATACCTTCAGGATCAAAGTCCTTTGCAGCCAGTTTTCTATAAAGATCAGCCAACGCTACGCCTGACCAAAACTGCTCCTCAAACTCATCGGTAATTTCAATCGCCCGATTAAGCTCTTTACGCTTAGAAAAAATAAAGGTCCACGATGAAACTGATGCTGTTAACAATAACAACATAACAAATTGGACAACAAAACTGGCTTCTTTGACTAAATGGAAAATGGATAAATCAGTATTCATTCTTTAACAGCTCTATTAAGTTTTCAGGAATCGCTTTAGGGCGTAGGGTATTAGCATCCAAACAAGCAATGCGCGCTATGCTTTTACACAAAACGTCATCACCTCGTGTTGTTAATTGTTCAAAAGTAAGACTGGTTTTTTTAACGAGAACCACCTCGGCACTGACTTGGATTAGTTCATTAAATCGGGCTGATCTAAGGTAATCAACCTGCATTGATCGCACAACAAAAACAATGCCTGCATTGGCCTTGAGTTCATTCTGCTCAACACCCATCGCCCTGAGCATTTCTGTTCTTGCCCGTTCAAAAAAATTGAGATAATTAGAGTGATACACTACGCCACCTGCATCAGTATCCTCATAATAAATCCGCACTGGCCAAATAAATTTTTTACTTTTCATTTAATACCGCTTAATAAGGCGATGATCACTTGCCCACGGGCTTGCAAGTAGAGCTTATGATTATTCAAATAAGTCTTCTGACACGCCTATTTGTTTCGGTGGTTGCAAGCCAAAGTGTAAATAAGCGTGTTTAGTAACGACACGCCCTCTAGGCGTACGCATAATAAACCCTTGTTGTAACAAATAAGGCTCTAATACATCCTCAATCGTACCGCGCTCTTCACTGATTGCCGCGGCTAACGTATCAAGCCCAACCGGACCACCATCAAAGTTCTCAATCATAGTCATCAGCAACTTACGGTCTAGCGCATCAAATCCGTTATTATCAACTCTCAACATATCCAACGCCTGAATGGACACCTCTTCTGTAATAGTGCCATCGCCTTTAACTTCGGCATAATCGCGTACTCGTCTCAGTAACCGATTAGCAATTCTAGGCGTGCCACGTGATCGCCTAGCAATCTCATAAGCACCTTTGGGCTGCATGACAATACCCAAAACTTTTGCAGAACGTATAGCAATACTGGCCAACTCATCAACCGTGTAAAACTCTAATCTCTGCACAATGCCAAAACGATCACGCAACGGCGAAGTTAATAACCCTGCCCGAGTGGTCGCGCCAACCAACGTAAAAGGCGGCAAATCCAACTTAATAGATCGTGCAGCGGGTCCCTCACCAATCATAATATCCAACTGATAATCTTCCATAGCTGGATATAATATTTCTTCGACAGCAGGACTTAATCGGTGAATCTCATCAATAAAAAGGACATCGTGCGGCTCAAGATTGGTTAGTAATGCGGCCAAATCACCCGCTTTATCGAGAACAGGTCCAGATGTTTGGCGAATTTTAACACACATTTCCGCCGCGATGATATTAGCCAAGGTCGTTTTACCTAATCCTGGGGGGCCAAAAATCAAAACATGATCCAGCGCTTCTTGTCTCGCCGTTGCCGCCTGAATGAAAATCTCCATTTGAGCCCTTAGCTCTTTTTGCCCAACATAATCGGCTAAGCGTTTTGGCCGGATGGCACGATCTTGGCGTTCTTCATCGGTATTGCTTCTAGCGGTAATCAGTCGATCACTTTCAATCATCTCAGGGCGCCTTGTAATGCCTGCCTAATAATATCTTCGCAACTTTTCCCATCCACACTAATATTTTGCACCATTTTACTGGCATCCAAAGGTTTATAACCCAAAGAACACAACGCATTTACAGCTTCTTGCTTAGGATTAGTCATTGAGCGAGAAGTCTGACTCGTTCCAACCGTATCCGTAGAAACCATATCACCCAAATCGGGCAATCTATCTCGCATTTCAATAATCAGTCTTTCTGCCGTTTTTTTACCCACTCCTGGTAAACGCACCAGCGCCTTGGTATCGTTATCATGAATACAGCGATGAAATTCTTCCGCACTCTGTCCTGATAAAATAGTCAATGCCAACTTAGGACCCACTCCATTAACCTTTATCAAGGTTCTAAATAAGGCACGATCAGGTTCATTAGAAAAGCCGAACAAAATATGCGCATCTTCACGAACCACTAGGTGTGTGTGTAATTTTATCTCTTGATTAATTGCAGGCAAGTCATAAAAAGTCGTCATCGGCGCTTCTACTTCATAACCAACACCCTGCACATCGAGTACTAAAAAAGGCGGGGCTTTATAAACCAAGATGCCTCGTAAGAATCCGATCATCTTAATAAACCTTGTTTACTTAACATGTTTGCGGTTTGCTGATAATTACCATGACAAATTGCAATACCTAACGCATCACTGGCGTCTAAAGATAACTCGCCTTGCACATTTAACAGTATCTTAACCATGTGCTGAACCTGATATTTATCGGCAGCACCCTTGCCGACAACCGCCTGCTTTACTTGCCGAGCAGCATATTCAAAAACTGGCATTGTTTTAGTTTGTACTGCACAAATGGCAGCGCCACGCGCTTGACCCAACTTAAGTGCAGAATCGGCATTTTTATGCATAAAAACCTGCTCTATGGCCATTTGTTCCGGCTGATAGTTTTCGACAATTTCTAAAATTCCATCAAAAATTTGTTTAAGCCTATCCGGAAAATAATCTGCTTTAATTCTAATGCTCCCACTGGCTATGTATTTATAACCTTGCATCGACGTTTCTATAATGCCATATCCCGTTAATCTAGACCCCGGATCTATCCCTAAAATTCTCATCAGCTCTTGTTATTCATCGCTTTAAAAATCCAATTTCTCTACAATTTCATCACTGATATCGGCATTAGAATAAACGTTCTGCACATCATCTAGGTCTTCCAGACGATCTATCAAGCGCATCATTTTTTCCGCATCATCAGCATCCAGTTCAGCTTGAATTCCTGCTTGCATAGTGACTTCGGCACTGTCCGGTTCAAAACCTGCAGCAATCATAAGTTCTTTTACCGTCAAATAGGTTTCAGGCGTTGTCATCACATCAACAGCACCATCATCATAACTGATCACATCGTCTGCGCCAGCGTCTAAAGCGACTTCCATCAGCGCATCTTCGTTGACTGAGGGGGCATAACTTAAGATACCCACTTTAGTAAAAAGATAAGCGACCGAACCATCAGTACCTAAATTACCCCCTGCTTTAGCAAACGCATGACGAACTTCAGCAACGGTGCGATTACGATTATCGGTTAAACAATCAACAATGACCGCTGTACCACCAGGGCCATAACCCTCATAACGAATAGTTTCGTAATTAACGCCTTCTAAGGCACCGGCGGCTTTTTTAATCGCCGTATCAATGGTGTCACGACGCATATTAGCGCCCAAGGCTTTATCAATCGCAGTGCGTAAAGTTGGATTACTAGCCGCATCGGGGCCACTCGTTTTTACTGCTACGGTAATTTCACGTATGACTTTGGTAAAAATTTTACCCCGCTTGGCATCCTGCCCCGCTTTTCGATGCTTAATATTAGCCCATTTACTATGTCCGGCCATGGTTTCTCTCTAAAAATTCAATCAAAATTTGTCTAGTTATCAGGTGATACTAAGTGATTATAGATGCGTAAATGAGTCGCTATTGATACATGCTTACAGAAGTCGCTCTAAAACAGAAAGCAAAGAAGGTTCAGTCGTATAAAAATCCGCTGACTCCCGAACAATTGCTCTGTCAACTACACCGCCAAAACCTAATACATAAGCACCAGCCTGTTTGGCTTCCAAATCGGTTTTACCATCACCAATCATCACCAAAGAACCTTGGGCCTTGAGTGCGCCTACGACGACCGCTTTACCCCCTGTTTTGGCCAACGGTGAATTCAAGTCGTAATTAAGATAACTGCCATCTTGATTAAAATATATATCAACGGCATGAACATGATTTTCAGGCAACCCTAAATAGTGCGCAAGTGGCAATATTGCTTGACGTAAACCGCCACTAATAATATGAACCGTCTTACCCTCAGCTAACAAAGCAACGAAAACGTCCTTAACACCTTCGACGATTTCGGTAATATATAAATCAGCCAACCAATCAATACTAGATTGATCTGGCCTAATAAGCGATAAGCGCCGATCATACACTGCCTCTAAAGGCAAAATGCCTTCCATTGCTGCGTTAGTCAACGTTGACATTTCTTCGCCCAAACCCACACGCCTAGCGAGTTCGTCTATACCTTCTATTTTGCTTAATGTGCTATCACAATCAAAGCAAATAACATCAAAACTCATACATTACCCGAAACCCTAATTACTGTAAGTGCAGCATCATAAAATCCAATCCTGCTATCGATTTGCTCCATACCCAAAAAGCCTCATCTATAAAGATCGGGTTTTTGTTAATTAACTGAAAAGCTATTTTTCATAAGCGAATTGACGCGCAAATCTCTCATTTAACTTAAGCACAGTTTAACAGCTTTGCTATAATCTCGGTATTACCGAATGAGACATTAATGCAAAAGCCTAACCCATTTACTGATACCCCGTTTAAGAAGCGCTTTATGTCTTCTAAAGCCACTTTAATGCTCGCCACTACCTTAGCGTTATTTTTCATTTTAATAAATGCACTTAATCAAGGTACTTCCAAAGCGCCTGATGTGGCCTTCTCAACCATTACAGGCCATAAAATAGCGTTAAACGCATTACAAGGTAAGCCTGTTATTGTGACCTTTTGGGCTACAGACTGCGCAGAATGTTTGAGAGAAATCCCTGATCTTATTGAGCTTTACAAGCAATATCATCAGCAAGGCCTCGAAATAATTGCCGTTGCAATGGACTACGACCCACCTAATCATGTTATTGATCTAAGCAAGGATCTGCAATTACCTTATCATGTCGCCTTAGACATAACCGGGGAACAAGCCCGTGCTTTTGGTCATGTACAATTAACACCCACTACTTTTTTAATTACGCCAAGCGGCTTGATTGACCTGCAAAAAACCGGGGCTTTCGACGTAAGCGAGTTAAAATCACACATAGAAAAACTCTTAAAAGGATAAGTCATGCTCTGGCTAAAAGCGTTACATCTCATCTTTATGGTCACTTGGTTTGCAGGCTTGTTTTATTTACCTCGCCTCTATGTTTATCATGCCATGAGTTCCGATGAGACTAGCAACGAACGGTTTAAAATTATGGAGCGTAAGCTTTTTTTTGGCATTATGACGCCTGGGATGATCATTACCTTCGCCTTTGG
>CAMDWT010000100.1 GCA_945877505.1 Crenothrix polyspora | reverse complement strand
CAAGAAAAAACCGAAGCCGTTTTTGTGGTAGCAACCGCTAATAATATTTCGGCACTTCCGCCTGAAATGATGCGTAAGGGCCGATTTGACGAGATCTTTTTTGTTGATCTACCCACTCATAACGAACGTAAAGAAATTATTAAGCTGCATTTAAACAGGCGATTACAACATCCTGAAGTCATCGGTGATTTTATCATTACCGATTTAATAGTAGATCAGTTAGCCCATTCTACTGAAGGCTTTGTTGGTGCCGAGTTAGAACAATTTGTAATTAGCGGTTTATTTGAAGCCTTTTATGAAGGTCGTAGTATTTTACTTAAGGATTTTGAATACGCAATTAACTTAACAGTGCCTTTATCAGTGACCCAAGCAGAGCAAATACATCAGTTGCGTGAATGGGCTAATGTTCGCGCTGTTGCCGCGACCCAAAAGGAAGATAGATCTAATTATGTGTCAACCCCCGTCGTATTATCAAAAGATCCTAAAAGTCGACCTCCCGAGACAACGCCTAATGATGTGTTGGCTAGTCGTGGTGGTCGCCCTATAGATTTTTAATTTAGGAATTATTTATGAGCCATAAGCAAATTAAGTTACAAATTTTTCCTGATGGCCAAGTTAAGGCCGATGTTGTAGGGTTTCAAGGCAAAAAATGCGCCGACTATATTTCAGTGTTAGAACAATTGCTTGATGCAGAAACCATCGATTCAGAATGGACAGCAGAATACTATCTCGAAGAATCTTTACTGTCGACTGATATTAATCAAATACCCATGCAACAAGCTACGAAAGCAGGATCTTAATTATGTCAGTCTCTATTGCCTTACTTCCCATAGCCTTGGCTCTACGTATTGTCATGGGCAAAGAAAACTTTGAAAATTGGGCGAAGTCCCAACAACAAAGCGTTTTAACGTCTTTTTCAACAGAACTGGAATTAACCCGAGCGGTTAAAAAAGCCGGTTATGATGTTATAAAGTTTGGCACCGCCCTTAAAACACACTTAGATGGAGAAAAAACCTTTTTCTTTTGGGAATGTGTCGCTGGGCGCTGGCAAGCTAATTTTGCAAAAAGTCATGATCAAGCGATGATAAATCGCTTCATTGCCGATGTCGAAAAAGTAATGGGTACTAAGGTATTTGGTGAGAAGGATAAAACTCAGGTGCTAGTCACACAATTTCCAACCAATTTTCGAGAGGGTGCTCTATTAATAGAGGCTCTGAATGAATTTGGTGCCAAACCCATTAAAAAATCAAATGGCGACATTGTTTGTAAAATTGACAACTCCGAATTGCTCTTCAAGCAAGTCGGCGACTCACCCTTTACAGTCGAAATAAAAAATAGCCCACAACTAGAAGAGGTCTATCGTTATTTGTCGGATATTGATGATGACTATAAGCGCTGTGTACAGACGGCTGTCTATGAAAAGCTGATGGCAAGAGCTGCTGAACGCAATTTAATGGTTGAAAGCGAAGAAGTACTCGCAGATAAAACAATTTTGGTTACACTGCGCGTTTCATAGAGCATTAAGACATGGACGAGAAATTGGTAACAAATGGCACTGAGCTACCTGCAGGTGCTGAACTTCCTGTTGAAGCTGGCAGGTTTATTAATCAATTCAACTCCAAGTCTTGGTTTCCAGTTGAAATAGATCTTCCAGTTGAGGCCGCGCTTCCAATTAAAGCAGAACTTCCAGTTGAAACAGGATTTCCAATTGAAACCGGACTTCCGGTTAAAGCAGTTCTACCCGATGAGACTGGGTCACCTGCTATAACTGAGTTTGTGAGTCATAGCTATTCATATCTTATTAATAAATTTCAAAACTCTATAATTTCTGAGTTTATACACATTGTTACAACATTAGAGCTAACCCACTGGTTGGTTTTTTTATTTTCATTGTCATTAGCAATACTAGTTTTTATTTATAAGAAAGTTAGCACAAAACCGTTATCAGATTCACCATGTTATATTAGGATTGATAATTTGTATGAAAATCATGATCATTTTATGGGGCTAATTCTCTTTTCTTCTTTCGTTTTTGTATCATATGCCTACAATGTTACTGGCCATGAATATAGCTATTTAAAATATGTCGAATTAGGTATGTTAAGTATTCTAGTCAGTTACCTTGCTTGGATACCGGTTTACATTACAAGATATTTTCTAGTACTTAAGTGGAAAAAAGAAACATTAAAATTCTTTGAAAACTCACCAGGTATGGTTTTTGAAGATTATAAAATTCAAGCTAAACAATATAAATGGAAAAATAAAGGTGCAGATAAAACTTATCGTTTATATCTTGAAAAAACTTTAACTTCAGACGAAATATTAAAAAAACAATTAGATCCCTACAAAACAGATCTTAAAAGAAATAAAGTTATAACATCAGCAGAGCAACCAATAAAGCCACCTAAGGTATTATGGACTAAAACGAATTGGTTTTGTTTCTGGGCAACATTCATTATAGTTTTCACTATTGCTTGGAATGCAGGAGGTTGGTGGTGGTTATTTGCATTTTTTTGCACGGGCAGTGTAATTAGTAATATAGGCAGAGATAATAACGTTAAGCAAGAAATAGAAATTAAAAAACGTTCTGAAGCATTGAATATTTCAACTAATGAAGATTTTATAACTAGGCCGCCTGTTGCTTCCGTACTTACGGAACATAAAGTGATTACTTCTAGTGATCCAGCACCACAAAATGATTTCAATAATAAAACCGTACCTAAGCCAAAAAAAAGCTCATCTGCTTTAGGTATATGGACTTTTATAGCGTTCGTTATTGCTTTTTTTGTAGGTGGTTGGTGGTGGGTACTTGCCATTATTATGGGATTAATTTGGCTTAGCAAAAAAGGTGAAAATACACAAGAAAATATCTCTGCACAATCGACTGCGCCTGTTATCACTACAAACATACCTACTAATAATTTAAGTGACTGGGCTAAGCAACTCACCGATATTTGCGCACAATATAGCGGTGATCATTACTATGTTGCTGAATTAATACCCGCTAAGAAACTCGAAAATGCAATGAAACGGTATCCTATGCCAGGGTTTACTGTTGCATTAATTGATGCAACTGTATTTGGCTCAGCTGACAATGGAATGCTAATAGGTAAGAATGGTATTAGTTGGCATAATGGTTACCCCAATAAAAGTGGTAGAACAATGAAATGGGATTATTTTGCTCTACAAAAAATCATTCGCGAGAATGCAAATATTAAGATTGGTGCTGACAATATATTCGACATGAGCGGTTGTAAATTGGCAATAATAAAATACACGAACTACTTAAATGTATTCAACAAGCCTATTTACTTCAAGATTCTAGTCAGCAAACAAATGAGTCTAATAATTTAGTCACTCGTTTAACTAAGTTTCAAAATGATTTGCCAAAAAATGTACCTAAGAAACAGGAATATGAAGGTGTTCTCACTGTAACTTGGGTCGAGCGTTTAACTAACGCTTGTTTAGAATACAGCGCTAATGGCTTTTATGTTGGGGAATTAATACCAGAAAAAAATCTACAACATGCCATGAAAGAGTATCCAACACCTGACAACGGTAAAATAGTTGCTCTGGTGGATACTTCTGCTTTTGACTCAATTCAAGGTATGTTAATTGGTGAGCACGGGGTAAGTTGGCATAATCGATATTCACATGGATATAGCGCTTATTACTGGAAAGATTTTTCTGTAAAAGTAATTTCAATAGAAGATGGGCTATTAAAAATAGGAAAGAGTGGTAGCTTTGAGCTTATTGGCGACTCACAACAAAATAATACACTGGTAGCCTTTTTACAAAACATTCAGCGTGTTTATTTGGAGCGGGAAAATGAATATAAGCACCCAGAAGACATTATTGATCAGGTATTATCCCAAGATAACAATCAACAACAAGGCATAAAAATATCCACTGATATGCCTCGTCAATCAGACTCTATTAAGGTAACCAATAATCTGATTGATTTAAACACAGCGGATCTCGATAGCTTATTGGCTTTGCCGGGTATTGGCGTTGCTGAGGCAAAAAGTTTAATTAAACAACGTGATGTTGCAGGGCCTTTTACTTCAACTAAACAGGCGTTTGATTTTTTAAACTTAAAACCCCATCACGCAAATCAGTGGAAGGACCGTGTTGTCATTAATGAAACGATAAGTCCTCAAACTTCAACGACAGCAGCTACACCTAATCCTGAAATACGCAGGCCATTGGGTGGCAGAACCATAGATTAAGTAGTGAAACTTAATTTATTTCAGTTTACGCCAACGACTGAAGTCGAAGGGCCTGGTCTTCGAGCGTGTATTCAAGTTCAAGGTTGCCCAATTCGCTGTCCTGATTGTGGTGTACCGCAAACATGGCAAAAGCGTGGTGGTACGATTGTTGATTCAAATTATCTCGTTAAACAAATCTTAGAAGGACGACCTTTAGTTGAAGGCGTCACTTTTCTAGGTGGTGAACCTTTTGCCCAGGCAACTGTTTTAGCAGATATCGCCAGAAAGCTAAAGCATAATGGCTTATCAGTCGTTACCTTTACCGGATATACCTTGGAGTTTCTCCAAAATGAAAAAAGACCCGATTATGATGCGCTATTATCAGTTACAGACCTACCGGAAATTGTCAATGTAGTTGTCGCCTCGACGGTTAAAATTACGCTACTTTTCTTATCTGGATATCAATATCTTTGGCATCACCTTCTTTTACTTTATCTGGGTTAAGATGAACAGCTTCGACTCTTTGCCAATTGCGTGTGCTTCCACTCCAGCGATCTGGGTTTTCCGCATAAGCAGCCTCATAGACAGCTTTGCGATTAGTTAGAAGTTGTTCGTCTAAGCCTTCATGTCGTTGTACTGGCGTGACAAAGCCGATAGCACTATGGCGATGCTCGTGGTTATACCATTCGACTAACTGTGTAACCCATTGACGCGCTTCTATGACATCAGCAAAAGGCTTTAATGGATATTGAGGACGATATTTTAAGGTCTTAAATAATGATTCTGAGTATGGATTATCATTACTAACCGATGGTCGACTAAAAGAAGGCATAACACCAAGCTGTTGCATGGTCGCTAGCATGGTTGATCCTTTCATGGGACTGCCATTATCAGAATGTAGAATTAACTGGTTTGACTGTATGCCTTCACGATGACAAAGATCTCGTAATAGTTCGCCAGCCAATGCACTGCTTTCTTCTTCATAGGCCTGCCAACCGACGATCTTTCGACTAAAAATATCAACAAATAGATAGAGATAGAAAAACTGTCCACGAATAACCGATGGTAAATAAGTAATGTCCCAACTGTACAGCTGGTTAGGTGCTGTGGCACAGATTGCACGGGGCCTCGTGCGTGTTTGTGGTGGACGTTCGCTATGTCGATGAGTCAGCTGTTTTTCGTCTCGTAAGATACGATAAAATGTTGATTCAGACGCTACATAACAGCCTTGATCAGCCAGTCGTGGTACGATCTGGCTTGGCGGTAGATGACCGAACTCATCGGAATTCGCGATGGCTAACACTTCAGCACGCTCGATTGCAGTTAGCTTATGTGACGGTTGATATTGGCGTAAAGAGCGTTGATCACAACGAACACTATCACTGGTCCGCCAACGTTGCAGAGTGCGCTCGCTTAGGCCTAAGACTTCGCAGGCTTTGGCTTGACGCGCTCCTGCTACTACTGACTCATTGACTAATACAATCACTTGCTGGCGCTCTTCGTGGCTAGTCATTCGACCTCTCCCCCCAAGAGCGCTCGGAACTTTTTTTGCAGTACCAACAGCGCTGCGGCTTCTGCTAAGGCTTTGTCTTTACGCAATAATTCGCGCTCAAGACTTTGATTTTCAATTTTTAATACACGTAAGGATTGCGCTTTTTCACACGATTCATCTCTGTCGCCATGACTACAGAAATCTATTTTCCATTGCTCGAGTTGATGAGCAAAAACACCACGTTCACGGCACCAGGTATTTAAGTCGTCACCTAGCAATCCATAGCTTTGCTGTAATGCGGCAAGTCGTTCTTCAGGACGCCAATCCATGGGGCGTTTTGATGTCGGTGATGCAGCCTTATTGCTGGCCTTTTTACTTTGTTTCATCCAATCTTTCAATGTGGTTACGTTGATATTTAATTCGTTTGCGATCGATTCAATCGTTTGGTTATTGCTACGACTATATACTTTTACCAAGGCCTGTTCTTTGAAGCCTACGGAATATTGTAGTGGTCAAGTTTTTTAAGACACAGAGATAGGTTGTTTCATAGCCATATTGGCTTCATAGTTATTGGGCGAGAGATATCCCAATGTAGAATGTAATCGCTGACTATTATAGAAATTAATTATATAGTCGTTGATATTACGCATCG
>CAMDWT010000099.1 GCA_945877505.1 Crenothrix polyspora | reverse complement strand
GAATCATACACAAAATAACCCTGTGCATTTAAGTCCGTCGCGACACCAATAATTTTAATCGTATTTTTATTGGCGCTTACGGTACCGTCGCTACCCAAACCATAAAACATGGCTTGAAAAGTCTCGTCATGGGCATCAGTGCGATAACTCGCATCCCAGTTTAGACTGGTGTACGTGACATCATCATGGATACCGATAGTAAAATGATTTTTAGGGCGCTCCTGATTTAATTCATCAAAAATAGCCTTAATCATGCCCGGTGTGAATTCTTTGGAGGATAGACCATATCGACCACCCACCACGGTCGGCAAGACTGTAAACCTTGCTGTACCGCTACTATAATCTTGCGCAAGCGCCGTCAAAACATCCTTATAAAGCGGCTCTCCATCTGCACCAGGTTCTTTCGTGCGATCCAATACTGCTATTTTTCGACACGTCACTGGCAACGCAGCAATCAGACTCTCTGGATCAAAAGGACGATACAAGCGCACCTTAAGTAAACCCACTAAGTCACCTTGCCGATTCAAATAATCAATGGTTTCAGCAACCGCTTCTGCACCAGACCCCATAATAACGATAACGCGCTCTGCGTTAGACGGCCCAACATAATCAAACAGCTGATATGAGCGGCCAGTAAGTTCTGCAAAGCGCCGCATTGCACCCTGAACAATCGCCGGCATCGCTTGATAAAAAGCATTGACTGACTCCCGTGCCTGAAAATACACATCAGGATTTTGGGCCGTCCCTCGCAATACGGGTCTATCCGGCGTTAAGGCCCTGTTTCTATGCGCGACAACCCATTCTTCCTTGATCATGGCCCGCATGACGGTCTCATCAAGCATGTTAATCTTGGCGACTTCATGGGACGTTCTAAAGCCATCAAAGAAATGCATCAGCGGAATTCGACTTTCCAAGGCAACGGCATGCGCAATCAACGCAAAATCCATTACTTCTTGAGGTGAGTTGGCGCATAACATGCCAAAACCGGTCATTCTTGCTGACATGACATCACTATGATCACCAAAAATTGATAAACCCTGACAAGCTAAGGAACGGGCAGCAATATGAAAGACTGTCGGCGTTAATTCTCCGGCAATTTTATACATATTAGGCAACATCAATAACAAGCCTTGGCTCGCTGTAAACGTGGTCGCCATGGAACCGGCTTGCAAAGCGCCATGAATGGCACCCGCCGCACCCGCTTCACTCTGCATTTCAGTAACTTGTGGCACGGTTCCCCATAAGTTGACTTGTCCTCGAGAAGACCATTCATCCGCCCATTCCCCCATATTTGAGGACGGCGTTATCGGATAAATTGCAATGACTTCATTAAGTTTATGGGCAACTGTTGCTGCCGCCTGATTTCCATCGATCGTACATGTTTGCTGTTTTTGCATGAGACGCCCTAAGATGAAACAAATGAACACTAACTACCTTATAAATTGTACCAGATAATAAACGTAGTCGATGCTAGTCCTACTCTCAATTAGAGATAATAAAATTTTATAGGCGTATAGCGTTTATAGGGTGAAGATTATCTAAATTTCTGGCTTATTTCAACATTTCCAAGGCAAGTTCAGCCATATTTCTTGAGCCGCCCCCCTGTCCTAACTGTTGTTTAACATGGCTTAAATTAACTCGCATTTGATCGGCATAAGGCTGATCTGTCAAAATTCGTTCAATTTCTGCCGCTAGATTTTCAGCGGTGGCCTCATGCTGAATAAGCTCTTTAATAAAACCCTTGCCCAAAATAATATTTGGCAAGCCTATAAAAGGCGTGTTCACCAGCCACCGGCCCAACCAATAGGTTATTGATGCCAGTTTATAAGTAATGACCATAGGCACTGTTAGCAAAGCAATTTCCAAGGTTGCTGTCCCTGACGTGGTCATCACAACATCACAGCATTGAATCACGTCGTAAGGCTGGTTTTTTATCACCGTTACTTTAACCTTAGCATGCTGTAGATACGTTTTAAGCATTTCATCGCTGATTGAATCGGCTTGAGGCAAGATAAACTGAACACCGGGCACTGTCGTTTGTAATCTTTCAGCCGCCGCCAACATAACCGGCAATAATCGATTAATTTCATTGGCCCGACTACCTGGCAATAAGCCCACTACTGGATTACTTTCATCCAAACCAAAGAGCAGCAGGTCTTCAGCTTGGCTACGTTGAGGGTGGACTTTATCAACAGAAGGGTGACCTACATAACGGACGGGGACATTTTCAGCCTCATAATAGGCTGTTTCGAAGGGGAAAATAACCGCCATCATATCAATGGCCTTACCATAGGTTTTAACCCTACCTGGACGCCATGCCCAAACTTGTGGACTGACATAAAACAACACTTTAATACCGCATTGCTTGGCAAAACGCGCTAATTTGAGATTAAATTCTTTGTAATCAACACACACCAATAAATCCGGACGTTCTTTTTTAACCACTTGCTGCATCAGGTGTAGCGCTTTACGAATCTCACCATAATGCTTAAGCACTTCGATCACACCAATAACACCTATAGCACCTGAATCATAACGGATATCGATACCCGCCTGAGCCATTTTGGTGCCCCCCATGCCAAACCCTTGGATATCAGGCTGATAACCTTTAAGCGCCAAAAACATATTAGCGGCGTGTTGATCACCCGACGATTCTCCAGCGCTGAACATGATCGTTAAAGGGGCTTTTTTAGACATGAGGTTTTACCTTAGGCGCCCATTCATAGGCACTGCTTGGAGCTATTGATCTGAACTGACCAAAATCGTCTTAGCTAACATGATGCGATGCTAAGACGACGCTTGGATCTGAGGATGCGTTAAACAAAACGGAGTGCAAACTACGCCGTTAAAACACCCCGAATAATACCGACAATATCCCTGATCGTGGCATCTTCCAAAAAGGGACAAATCGGTAATGCAAAACATGTGCGCGAAACGGCCTCAGTAACAGGCAGACTTAAACCTGCACACTCTTCTTTAAACACATTTTGCTGATGCAAGGGCACGGGGTAATAAATAGCACAGCCAATTTGCTTATCTTGTAAGGCTTTTAAAATGTCATCACGACGGTCTGATAATAAAACATATTGATGATAAACATGTTCACCCAAACCATCTTCATAAGGCGTAATAAGCGGTAAATCGGCCATTAATTCTGAATACAAATGAGCAACATGTCGGCGAGCCTTATTATATTGATCAATTCGTTTTAACTTGGCTCTTAAAATAACCGCCTGCATTTCATCAAGACGACTGTTATAACCGATCACATCATGGTAATAACGCACATCCGATCCATGATTTCGTAATTGTTTAATTTTTGCGGCGGTTTCATCCGAATTAGTCACCACTAAACCACCGTCGCCAAAAGCACCCAGGTTTTTACTCGGGAAAAAACTGTAGCCACCGGCATGACCTATTGCCCCGGATTGCTTATCATTGATACGCGCGCCAAACGATTGGCAAGCATCTTCAATTAACTTTAAATTATATTGCTCACACAGCTGAACAATTTCCGTCATATCAGCAGGTTGTCCGAACAAATGCACCGGCATGATCGCTTTAGTTTTTGGCGTAATAGCCGCCTCAATAGCTTCTGGAGAAATATTATAAGTACGCGGATCTATATCAACAAAAATGGGCGTTGCACCCACATATTTAATCGCTTCCGCCGTGGCTATAAAGGTAAAAGCGGTGGTAATAACTTCATCACCCGCACCAATGCCTTCAGCTATTAAGGCTAAATGTAAGGCATCCGTGCCTGAACCAACGCCTATGGCATGCTTTACGCCTAAATAGTCTGCGGCTTCCTTTTCAAAGGCTTGAACATTTGGACCCAATATAAAAGAACAGTTTTCTATCGTTTCAGCCAGGCCACGCTCAACTTCATCTTTAATTTCAGCGTATTGAGCCTTAAGGTTTACCATCGGTATCATGTTGTTATTGCCTTTATTTATTTGAATTAGTTGTCGCCTAATAACTGCGTAATTTGAATGGCTGTTGCTAAAGCGCGTCTTCCCGCTTCACCAGACACCAGAGGATTAACGCCCGTTTTAATGCAATTAATGAAATGTTTAATTTCCTCGAGCAAAGCATCGCCACCCTCAAAAACCGATTCTTCGGTTTCAATTTCAGGAATACCAGGGAACATTTCTTTTAGTCCCGTGCGATATTTAGTTAAAACTCTATTTTGGAAATCGACAGAAATGTAAGAACTCGGTCTGAAAAGGCGCATTTTGCGTTCCATTTTCATACTAATACGACTGGCGGTGACATTAGCCACACACCCATTCTTAAACAATAAGCGCGCGTTAGCGATGTCAGTACCTTGCGTCAATACCGCTGTACCACTGGCATCAATACGCTCTATTTCAGAATCGACTAAAGCTAAAATAATATCAATATCATGTATCATTAAATCGAGTACAACACTGACATCATTAGCGCGGGGATTAAACGGAGATAACCGATGGGACTCAATAAATAAAGGCTTTTCGTCTTTATCTAACCCTAAAACAGCTGGATTAAAACGCTCTAAATGACCGACTTGTAAAATCAAATTTTTAGCTTTGGCAATGGCGATTAAGTCATCAGCTTCTGCAACCGTTACCGTAATAGGCTTCTCAACAAGCACATGCGCACCAGCATTAAGAAAATCCTTTGAGACACGATGATGCAAGGTGGTTGGAACAACAATACTGACCGCATCCACTTCGCCTAACAATGATTCATAATCCGTTAATGCTTTGGCGCCATGCTTATCGGCCACTGCTTTAGCAGCCTCTTCATTAATATCAACAACGGCAACTAATTCACAATCGGGTAAAGAAGCATATTTTTCGGCATGAAACTTACCTAAATAACCCGTACCAATAACAGCGCATCTAATTTTTTTCATCAACAATAATCGTCTGGAGTTTAATTTAACCGGAAGCTGATCTGATAACAAAGGATTATCAACGTCTATTGCTCCAGCCTGTATAAATGCCACTATTGTAATCTATCCTCTTGTATTCATAAAATTTTGTCCATTTCAAAGCCAAATTATCCCGTGTTATCGCCTTATATAAACACCGACATATGAAAAAATTGCTCATGACCTGTTTCTCAGTTACCATGAACCTACTGAACGTTTGTTAGGTAGTCACTTTGAGCTCAAAAGAAAAAATATTAACCGCCGCCATCATATTGTTTGCGCAAAAAGGCTATTCTGGCTTATCAATGCGCCAACTTGCGCTCGCTGTTGATTTAAGCGTTGCCGCCATTTACCATCACTTTCCTGACAAAAACGCCCTATACCTAGAGACTGTTCGCTATGCTTTTGCCGACAAAGAGCAGGTGTTTGATCAAGTATGGCAATCTAAGGGCTCGGCAGAAGAAAAACTAAGTCGATTTATTCACTCGCTGCTTGATGTCATGATTAATGACCCCAATTTCCATCGTTTGATGCAACGAGAAATGCTTGAAGCCAATCCAGAAAGAATGCAACTCTTAGGGCAAGGCGTATTTAACACCCAGTTTTGCTTATTAATGGAACTCGTTAAGGAACTAGCGCCTGACCAAGATGCTCATCTTCTCGCATCGTCAGTCTTAGGTTTAAGCAAATACTTTATTGAATACCAACCCTTACTCAAAAATTTCCCAGGGTGGAAACCCGAACACGAAATGCCGGCGTTTATAGCTACGCATATCACTACCTTATTGTTAAACAGCTTTAAGGCGAAAACGGCATGAAAAAAACAGCCCGCTTTCGCACCTTTATCGCCACCTTAAACAAGCAAAATATCAGAACACCGCTTTCACTTGCAGCACTAACGGTCTTACTGTCTGGCTGCATGCTAGGGCCCGATTTTATGAGCCCTTCCAGCCCAGACACCCAAAGTTACACAACCGACAAACCTGCAAATCGCATCACCACAACCTCGTCAACCTCAGAGGCGGCTCAATCGTTAGCATTAGGAAAAGAAATTCAGGGGCAATGGTGGACATTATTTCGTTCGCCGCCCTTAAACAAACTCATTGAACAAGCAATGAAGCATAATCCTGATTTACAGGCCGCTTCCTCTGCTTTAATCGAAGCTCAAGAAAATGCCTCTGTTCAGCAAAGCTCCTTATTCCCTGCTTTAGATGCCGGTTTTTCGAGCAAACGCCAAAAAATTTCTGGCTCACAATTTGGTAATCCGGCTTATCAAGCACCAGCTTACAATGTATCGACTGCATCGGTTCAAGTATCCTACACACTAGATGCTTTTGGGGCCATTCGAAGACAGATTGAAGGATTCGAAGCCCAAGCAGACTATCAACGCTTCCAACTTGAGGGAACTTTTTTAACATTGGCGTCAAACGTTGTCACCACCGCCATACAAGAAGCCGCCTTAAGGGCTGAGATTAATGCAACCAAAGAAATCATCATCGCCCAAGCCAAAGG
>CAMDWT010000098.1 GCA_945877505.1 Crenothrix polyspora | reverse complement strand
GTAGAATAATTCAAGCCAGTAACTTGGGTTAATGCAGATAAATTAATGCTACCTTCACCATCTGCACCAAAAGCAATATTGTGAGTACCCGATAGTATTCCAGCCTGATTGGCAACAATACCCTGCATGATTTGAGTAAAGGAAGGCACATCGTCAACGATGTTTACAACTAAATCATCACTCGCTGTGCTGCCACCTAAACCATTAACGGTTAACGCGACACTGTCGTTAAAGCCTGTGCCGTCAACTGTGTCATTGCCAGTCGGTATGATCGTGGAATTATTAATTGTCGCAGACAGCGTGTAGCTGTAACTAATCGTGCCAGTGAATGCTGTGCCAATATAATCAGTTAGCGTCAAGATACCCTGTCCGGTATTAACGGAACCGTTAGTGGTTGAAAATGCTTGTATCTCTGCCAAAGTAAAGGTGCTTCCACCAATGACGATGTCTTGAATGCTATCGGTTGAAGAAACCGTGAATGAACCGGTGGTGGTCTCGGTAGTAGCCGGTACCACTAAGCCATGTTCATAGACCGTCGAATCAGGTCCTTCTAGATTAGCCGTCACGACCGTAGAACTGTCGTCCGCACCCTTGATGGTGATGGTTAAAAACGCCGTATCTGTTGCGCCGTTCTCATCCATGAGGGTGTAAGTGTAAGTCTCCGTCAGACTCTCACCCGCGTTCAGCGCTTGCACGCTGGCGTTGTTATTGTTAATCGCGTAACTGTAACTGCCATCACTATTAAAGGTCAGCGTGCCGTATTGGTTAGCACCCGTCGTATTAACACCACTCACATGCAAAACGGCGCCGGTATCGGGGTCGCTATCAACATTAAACCCGTCGTCGTCTGTGATCATGTTGCCTGTTACCGCTGCGGTGGCATCTTCTATGATCGTATTGGTGTTGGCCGACGCAACAGGAAGATCGTTGGTGCCGGTGATGTTGATGGTCAGTGTTGAGGTACTGGTTAAGCCATTTTCGTCAATTATGGTGTATGAGAACATATCATACACAGTCGCCCCTTGTGCTAATGCGTTTGTGATTGGATTAGCATTGTCAATAACATAAGACCACGTGCCATCTGGCACAACAGTTAAAGTGCCGTAGATACCTTGGATGGAACCGCTTGTTGATACAGTTATACCTACACCACTATCGTTGGCTAGCAGATTGCCCGTGCTCGATGGATTGTCCGGAAAAGGATCATTGCCATTGTAAACACCTGCTTCAGTCACAGGCTCAGGATTCACATCTGGATTCGCTAGGGGAGGGGCGGCAGTATTGGCTCCGATAAAATATATAGGCTCAGTCGTTATGCTGCCAAAAGTATTAATACCATAATTATAAACAATGGGTGTCACGTCAACCAAAATAGGTAACAAATTAACAAAGCTATTACCATAACTTGAAGTGGGTGCATTACCACCGGCGGCTGTCGCTTCCAATACTTCGCCGATGTCTTTTCCTTCGGCCACTGCTTTAAGCACTGCACTGACGCTTGCGGTTTCAAGAGCACTGTCACCGGCTTCAGGAGGCACGTCATCAGCCAAATTTTGAGTCATTCTGACGACTTGTTGGTCACCAATTTGCATTTGGCGACCATCAGCCATTTGTAAGTTAATTGTCCCGCCATTCTCGGTCACAATAGTCTCGTTAACGTTGACTACATCACCTGTATGTAGCGCCCTTTTATGACCATTTTGATCAATGACAAAAACAGGACCTTTAACTGCGACGACAATTGCTTGAGAACTCATTTCAATATTCCTTACTAATGGATAGCTATTTGTAAATTAAATAGATTAGGTAGGATGCTATTAAACAGAGTTTTTCAATCAATTACTATTGTACCGAAGTACAATACGAAGCAAATAAATTACGAGCCGCGTTTTCTTGAAAATTAGCGAAAAAAATAATAATAATCACCATATTTCAATAGGTTGCAAAAATTTAAGCTTTGATTTTGTAATCGAAAAAATTATTCAAAACTAAATAAAAAATAAAAAAAAATTTCTTTTACAAAAAACTACGCCAAGCTTTAAAAGATTTATTGGCGTCACTTTGATAAATAAGGAAGGAGGTTTATTGGATTTTTCCAATTCACCCTTTTTGGCATGTATGTTTCACAGCTTAAAAAAGCTTTTTAACGGATGTCCCTAATGTGAGAAGTTTAGCGACTAATTTATCCAACCTTACGTCTTCAATACCTCGAATAAAAACCATATCATCAGGTAATATGTCGGTCATAATTTCATCTTGTATATCTAGAAGCGTCTCACCATGCCGTTTCCAGTCAATTTTAGGCGATAGCATCGCCATGTGTTCCTTGAATCGATGGACTGAATAAAGCACATTAATCCCAGCTTTTCCGATTAAATCCGTCATTTTCTCGCAATCAATAGGCGCATTTGGATTATCCTCAAGATTTATAAACTCAGTAAGTACCGCTACTTTTCTACCTTTATTTTTGGGTTGTAAACGAGACATTAGCTCGAACATGGATTCAAAACCCTTCCACTCCCCTCTACGACTTTGGTCGTAGATAAAAAAAGAGCCTTCACCACGTTGCACTTCATAAAGGTTGCCACTACTCTCATAGTTTTTATAAGTTTTGTATTGAGAAGCGCATAGGTTAACTTCTGCACCAAGGAGTTTCGCTACCAGCAATACACCTACAGACGCTAAGGGTGCGTAATCTTCTATTAATGGCAGTGTATAGTTAATCTCTTCTCCTAATATATTCGCGCTGACTTGCCATTGAAACCCTGCAAACTGTTGACTAATTAACTGTCCTGAACACGTCGAAGATGATCCAAATGTTACAATTTCACAATTTGTATAGGTCTTGATAGCCGCACAAATCTGATTAAAATAGGGATCATCTGTGTTGACAATGCACTTGCCGCCAGGACGCAAACCCGTTACGATCGCCGCCTTATTAATAATAAGATTGCTAATAGATTTATGGCTACTAAGATGTTCAAGTCCTATCCCAGTAATAACACAAATATCAGGTCGTATAAAAAATGAACGATCTTGGCCAATACCTGCCGCTGGAATGGCAACTTCTATTATTGCGATTTCAGCTGTAGTTGGGATTGCAAGTAAGGTTCGCCAAATGGGATCTTGTTTGTTTGCGCTATCAAGGTAGGCATGGGTGGGTATTTGTTTATTAATAATATGGTGTAGTTGTGTTTTAAATCCTGTTTTTCCATGAGAACCCGTAACGACAATTTTTTTACCATCAAATCTTAGGCTACTAGCTACTGCCAAATCCTGAAAAGCTTTTCCTATACTTTCAACTTCTAAGTATGGAAGTGAAATTGACGGCTTTAAATTCTTCTGTACTAATGCTGCAATCGAACCTTTCTCTGCTGCTTTAGATAATTCTTGCGCATAATCAACCGCTGTCGCCTTTTCTCTAATTCTTTGTATAAATAAATCGCCCGACTTAACAAAAGGCAAATAAAAATTTACACCGGTAATATTGAGTCCATCACTTGGAAGATTTCGCCAACGCCCTCCGGTAACCCTCGCCATCTGGCTAGGCGTCAGTAATACAACGGGGGACTTAGATACTTCTACTTGTTTAGTTTCTGTTTTTTCGCGCTCTCTCAACAAATACTTTCTATACGCAATCAGCCCTGACAAATAATGCTCTACATCGTCAATCCTAACTCTAAAAGAATGATGACGAATAAAAAAACTGCCCACAATTCTGGCTGGATTTTTAAAATACATAGCCATTTCCGGCCAAAAATAGCCATTTAAAAGATAATGTGCACGATATTCCAACGCTCGATAGAATTTTTTACTATCAAGTCCTTGCATCAAATGCGTGCTATCTGGATTTTTATTAAGCCTGAGAAGCAATTGTTCCGAAGCCATCATTAATTCCAGTAATGTAGGATAGGTTGTAATGCGTTCCAGAACAAAATCAAGATAACCACTTATATTTTGGATGCCGAACCGAAAATATTTTTCTTCTGGTTTGTAGCGCGTTAATTCATTAACGCAATAACTTAACCAATGGTCATGTGCTTTCCAATGCTTATTAATGATAAAGTAATTAAAGGCCTTTTCAACCGCGCATAACCAGCGCGCATCGTGTGTTAAACCATAAAGCCGCATTAAGCCAAAGGCAGCCTCTCCATCATAATAAATAATTCGAAAGACTTCTTTTAATGATAAGTCTTTGGCATTCAGAACATGATTAAAGCGACCTGTTGATGGGTCTTGCATGCGCACAATACCCAATGCCAACTTTTCTAATAATGGAATAAATGTGGTGGTATTTGTTACTTCACAATACTTAACTAATGCTAATAAACAAACTGCATTGCCACCTAACTTTATCTCGTCACCTGTATCGACCAAATAAGCTATTGTTTGCCCATCGGGCATGGTGTAAGTTTGGATCAGTGTTTGAGTAAAATAATTGATTGATCGATCAATGGCTGCTTTAAGAACTTCGTCACCAGTAAGCTCCCACGCCTCAATCATCGCATAAGTTGAACTGACATGCCTCAGTGTATTGTATGTGGAAATTTTTCGGTCAAAACAGGGATGCCAGCCATAAAAAAACTCGCCTGATGTCTTTACTTGACTAGCCAAATAGAGGCTACTGTTATTAATTATCTCACCAACTTTTGTGGCATCAAAAGGAAGCACTTCACGGCGACCCACGTTTAAATCAGTTGTCGTTATTAAGTGACAGGTATTTAAAGCATCACAAAATATGCCATGAGTCGAGAAGATATAAACTAACGTTTGAGGTGAAAAATCAAATAGCGTTTTTTTTCCAAAACGGCTAGTCGCGTAATGCAAAAAATTTTTTTCATTAAGTTGGGCGTTCTCAATATCACCGCCTGCATATAACATAGCGTTAGCATTAAGCTCCTGCTCTAAAAAGGCATGCTTTAAACTAGTATCAAAAGCCAAACCAAATCGGAAGTAATTTCGTTTTGTATCCTGCAGTCGTTTATTTAATAAACCCCAGTTTGAAGCCTCAACATGCGTAACCCAATCAACTCTTAACCATCCTTCATGAAGCTTTTGCTTATCTAAAAGCCTACGGAGCTTAAGCACTCCTTTGTTCCAAGCTGCGGTAAAACTCTCACCACTAACATGAAAAATATTAGCGCGTTCTTTTGTATCACAAATCGAAAAAAAAAGGGTAAATTGAGATTGGTCAATGGGTAATTGCAGACTTTGTTTTTCTAGGGCACTACGAATCTGTATGATTTGGTCGGAAAAACTCATGAATAACCTAGCTACCTATATATTTGTGAAGTAGTAACATAAAAAAACGCCATCAACTCATAAAATTAACGAGAAGATGGCGTACACTTTTAGCCAAGTTCACTTATTAAGGGTTAAGTGAATAAAACCCTAGGCAGTTTATGACGTCTAATGATCAACTAATATAATTTGCTTGTTAAGCACATCATTAATGATATCTTGTTGCTGTGTCAAAGACCCTACCAAGTCTACACCTGTCAAAGTAATATATTGATCAACTTTTGTACTGTCAAGCCCATCCGTAAATTCACCTCTCGTACTAATTGAAACAATGGTATCGGTACCTGAAGAAGATTTGTCAAAATATAAGTAGCTGGTTAGATTATTAGCCAAACCGTCAATACTGCCGTCATGTTCGCCAATTAATAAATCACGCAAATCTAGTCTATCACCTTGTTCGATAGAAAAATCTTTAACAACATCATTTTCAGGTGCACCCGGAGTACCTTGATCATTTAAGTTCCACTTAAAGACGTCAACTCCTGAAGTTCCTATTAGGACATCGTCAATTTGTGTACTTACAGCAAAACTGACGTCTTCTACTACGCCTTCACTTCCATCAGTTTTAGTAAAAGTACTTGCACCACTAACCTGCACATCTCCATTGGCTGTAACATAAGCTTGACCATCAGAAACCAAGTTGATACTTGCAATGCCAACATCCGCTAAGGATTTAAACTCACCTTCTTCAACTTTTCCATCGCTATTAGCATCTTGCCACACACCAAAGTTGTTGAATGAAGTATCTTGTTGAGTGAAAGCGCCATCATGATTAACATCAAATACTTTAGCTAGACCTTCTAAATCAGTTTCTCCCGCTTGTGTTGAGAAAGTGATGCTTAAAGATCCATCAGCCCGCTTCATGGCCAGTAAACCATCTGTTCCAGCCACCCAGGCTGTTGATTCAGCGATGCCATCTTGATTGTAATCAAACGTTACACCCGCATTACGGCTTAAGTAATTTATTCCATTCTCACCTAAGTCAACTGCAATTGGTGATTGTGAATCTGAATCTGAATCTGAATCTGAATCAGCATCGGCATCGGAATCTGCATCAGCATCAGCATCAGCATCAGCATCTGAATCAGCATCGGCATCAGCATCAGCATCAGCATCAGCATCAGCATCGGCATCAGCATCAGCATCAGCATCAGCATCGGCATCAGCATCAGCATCGGCATCAGCATCAGCATCAGC
>CAMDWT010000097.1 GCA_945877505.1 Crenothrix polyspora | reverse complement strand
GTTGTTTTTGTTTTGCTGGGCGGCCTTCTGATTCTGAGCTGGGTAGCCCTCTTATTTTATAGTACGATTGTTATATTGAGAGACCATCTTTCATAATTGGAAGGCAGTATTGTTAGATTAACAATACAGATTCCTTGCTTGGTTTAGGGCGTTTCTAAATCAACAGCGAAGGTCCTGTATCTGGCCAAGAATGCTGCTATATTATCAGAGAAGATTCTGTGTCTGAATAAGAGCGCTGTTATATCATCATAGAATGCCCAGTATCTGGAAAACAATGCTGCTATATTATCAGAGAAGACTCTGTATCTGGACAAGAACGTTGCTATATCATCAGACAAAACTCCAAGTTTGAATAAGAATGCCGGGTGTCTATAAGGCATTCTTATTCTTTAAGGAGAAAGTGTTCTTAATAAATTGGAGTAATCTTCAGTAATTTTATGATCAGATTCCTTTAATGAATTAATTTTTTTACAAGCATTCATAACGGTAGTGTGATCACGTCCTCCAAAATTATCACCAATTTCTGGAAAGCTATGTGAGGTTAATTCTCTAGCTAAACACATCGCCATTTGTCTAGGGCGCGTTACATTTTGTTTTCTATTTTTCGAGGATAAATCAACGATACGAATTTTATAATATTCCGCGACTGTTTTTTGTATATTTTCTATGGTAACCAGTTTGTCTTTGAGTGTAATGAGGTCGTGTAGTGCTTCCTTGGTAAATTCTATAGTGATATCACGCCCAGTAAATTGTGAATTGGCTATAACGCGTCTTAAGGCGCCTTCAAGATCACGAACATTAAACGGGATTTTTTTAGCGATAAAAAAAGCAACATCTTGTGGCAGGGCAATATTAACTTGTGCCGCTTTTTTTAATAAAATAGCCGCTCTAGTTTCCATGTCGGGTGCTTCTATAGAAACGGGTAGACCACAGCCAAATCTTGATTTTAAGCGATCTTCAAGGCCCACTATTTCTTTTGGATATTTATCGCAGGTTAAAACGATTTGGTGTTTTTTTTCTAATAATGTATTAAAGGTGTGAAAAAATTCTTCTTGAGAGCGCTCTTTGCCGGCAAAAAATTGAATATCATCGATTAACAAAACATCAATACTACGATAATAGTCCTTAAAGGCATTAATAGAGTTTTGTTGTAAAGCCCTAACCATGTCCTGAACAAATTTTTCAGAATGTAAATAAATAACAGTCGCAGAGGGGTTTTTCTGTAAAACCGCATTGCCAATAGCGTGCATAATATGGGTTTTACCTAAACCTGAGCTGCCATAAATAAGTAATGGATTATAAGCTTTGCCTATATTTTCAGAGACCTGAATAGAGGCTGCCCTCGCTAATTGATTAGATTTACCTTCAACAAAGTTTTCAAAGGTAAAGGCTTTGTTAAGAAAGTTGGGGCTAATCTTTTTGGTTTCAGTCTGTTTAGGACTATTTATGGTGCTAGCGACTGCCTGCGCTCTGGAGCCGATTTCAAGATTAAGTTCTACCGTACCATTCGAAAGCTCATGTATCGACTCTTCAATTTTTGCATAGAAATGTTGTTTTACCCAATCTAAAACAAATCGATTTGGCGCTAATAATTTTAATCTGCCGCCTGCTTCAATAGCTTGTAAAGGCCGTATCCAGGTACTAAAGTCTGAACTAGAGACTTCATTTTCAAGTTTAGTAAGGCAGTTATCCCAAATTGAATTCATTGAATTAGGTATGATTTTAATAGGTGTTAAAGATTAGAGTATTACTATACAGTAATAAAATAATACACTGCAGAATTGACAGTTAATGAGGATTATTTTATCATCCCTAGTCTTTTTTATGTGTTTTTGTTAACACTCAATTTGCTAAGGCTTTATTATTATGAAAAGAACATACCAACCCAGTAAAATTAAACGTGCAAGAACTCATGGATTTCGCGCAAGAATGGCGACTGTAGGCGGACGAAATGTTATAAATGCTCGCAGAGCTAAAGGCCGCGCTAAGTTAACAGTTTAGTTGATACTGAGTGACGGAAAACAGTTTCAGCTTCCCTCCACAGTTACGGTTAAAAAAACCAGCTGAATATAAAAACGTATTTGCTAATCCTGTGAAATCGAGTGATACCTATTTTACCTTATTAGCCACAAAGAATGATTTCGATCATCCTCGGCTAGGATTGGCAATTGCCAAAAAAAATATAAAAAAAGCCGTACATAGAAATATGATTAAGCGAACTGTCAGGGAAAACTTTAGAATAAAACAACAAAATTTGGGCGGGATAGATATCGTTGTATTGGCGCGCAAGGAAGCTATTGATGCCCCAGCCGATTTATTAAGAAAGTCACTGGAAAAACATTGGTTTAGATTGGTATCTCGATGCGCTTCATGCTCATAGCAATAATAAAGTGTTATAAATACTTTATAAGTCCCATGCTAGGCTCAAACTGTCGTTTTTATCCCAGCTGTTCAAGTTATTCCGTAGAAGCACTAAAGTCTCATGGTGCTATTGTCGGCTCCTATCTCACCCTCAAAAGATTATTAAAGTGTCATCCTTTTCATCAAGGCGGCATTGATATCGTTCCAGAAAAACTTGGTAAAAAGAATGGATAATATAAGATTTATACTGATCGTTACTTTTGCAATGCTGGTATTTATGCTGTGGCAAGCTTGGGAGATAGACTACGGTCCAAAACCAGAAGTAGCTGCAATTGTGAATCCTACTGCGCCCGCTAAAGAAGATTTACCCCTAGCATCAACAGATACAAGCCTGCAAAAGGAAAATGCTGGACATAATGCTATCGCTATTCCTGATGCTTTGGCTCCGATTGCTAAAACTATAAAGGTTAAAACAGATGTCATTGCCCTTGAAATTGATTTACAAGGTGGCACGATTACTAACCTAGATTTATTAAGTTACCCAGAAGAAAAAACCAACAACCTTGTTGATAAATTACGCGGAATGGTAGGCATGAATGCTGCTGAAGTGAATACTACGCCGGTACGATTGTTTGATAATAATGAAGACAAGCTATTTGTTGCACAAAGTGGTTTGATTGCCGGCAGTGGCTTAGCGGCAGCGCCTAATCATTATACGGTTTTCTCTGGTGAACAAGACCATTATACCTTGCAGCCTGGACAAGATAGCCTAACCATTCCTTTAACGTGGACAGATCATAATGGCCTTGTCATTAGTAAATTATTTACCTTAAAACGTGGCAGTTACGAAATAACTCTTGATCAAAAAGTCAGTAATCATTCAGATAAAGCTTGGTCTGGTAGACAATATAGTCAGTTATTAAGAGTTCCTGATTCTTCTGGCAAAGGCAATATATTGACCGGCGGTATGAGAGCTTATAACGGTGGCGTTATTTATACCGAAAAAAATAAATATCAAAAAATAAGCTTTGAAGACATGGCGGATAATACTTTAGATGTGGCTACTAAAGGCGGCTGGACGGCAATGATCCAGCATTATTTTGCTTCTGCATGGATACCGCCTGCTGACCAAGAAAATCATTTTTACACCAAAGAGCTTAAAGATGGTCGTTATGTGATTGGTACATACTCACCATCAGTAACGGTTGAGTCTAATACTGAAGCAGAATTTGTTTCACGTTTATTTGCTGGACCTAAAGTTCAGCCCATGATGGAAGCCATCGCGCCAGGACTTGAGTTGACGGTTGATTACAGTGTCTTAACCTTTATTGGTAAGCCCATTTATTCATTATTGAATATTATTCACGGCGCTATCGGTAATTGGGGCTTAGCTATAATGGGCGTGACATTTTGTATCAAGTTGTTGTTCTTTCCATTATCGCAGGCTAGTTTCAAATCAATGGCGAAAATGCGTAAAATTCAACCTCGTCTTAAAGAACTGCAAGAGCGCTTTGCCGATGACCGGCCTCGTTTCAACACTGAAATGATGGGTTTGTATAAAAAGGAAAAAGTAAATCCCTTGGGTGGTTGTTTACCCATCTTGATACAGATACCGGTCTTTATGGCCTTGTATTGGGTATTGAGTGAAACGATTGAATTTCGTCAAGCGCCTTTTATGTTGTGGATACAGGATTTATCAATACAAGATCCTTTTTACATCTTGCCAATCATCATGGGTATTACCATGAAAATTCAACAAGGTTTAAATCCTGCGCCTATTGATCCGATTCAAGCTAAAGTAATGAAGATGTTTCCTATCGTCTTTACTATTTTCTTCTTGTTTTTTCCAGCAGGTTTGGTTTTATACTGGGTTTGCAACAACACCTTATCTATTATTCAGCAAACGTATATTACCAAGCAAATAGAAAAAGCAGGCTAAGTGCTTTTCAGTCAAGATACTATTGCAGCTATTGCAACACCGCCAGGGAATGGCGGTGTTGGTATCATCCGAATTTCAGGTGTTTTAGTTACTGAAATCGCCAAACATCTTCTTAATAAATCTTTAATTCCCCGGCATGCCCTGTTTACATCGTTTATAGATGAACAGGGTTGCATCATTGATTCTGGTATCAGTCTTTACTTTCCTTCCCCCGCTTCCTATACCGGCGAAGATATATTAGAGCTGCAAGGCCATGGTGGTTCAGTTGTTTTAGATATGCTGTTAAGGCGAGTGCTTTCATTAGGCGCCCGATTAGCTAATCCAGGAGAGTTCACCGAACGGGCCTTCCTAAATAACAAACTCGATTTAGCCCAAGCAGAAGCTGTTGCTGATTTAATTGAAAGTAGCACCGAACAATCTGTGCGTTCTGCACAAAAATCCATGCAAGGTGTGTTTTCACAGCAAATCAATGAATTGGTGACAGAGCTAACAGAGCTACGTATTTATATTGAAGCCGCTATCGATTTTGTCGATGAAGAAATTGATTTCTTAACGGATGGTGTTGTCGAAAACCGTATCACTCGATTATTGCATAGCCTTAAAAACATACTAAAAACCGCTCAACAAGGTCGCTTATTACGCGATGGCATGACTGTTGTTTTGGTAGGCAAGCCTAATGCAGGTAAATCCAGCCTTCTTAATGCGCTGGCTGGACATGAAGCAGCAATCGTCACCGAAATAGCAGGAACGACTAGAGATGTGCTTAGAGAGCATATTCAGCTAGATGGAATGCCTTTACATATCATTGATACTGCCGGTTTAAGAGATAGCGATAATTTAATAGAAAAAGAAGGCATGCGCCGTGCACACGAAGAAATCTTAAAAGCCGATAAAATAGTATTACTTATTGATGCACGAGAGCTAGGAGCAGAAGAGATATTAAATAGCCTTCCTAAAGATATAGATATCATCAAGGTCTACAACAAAATAGATTTATTGGGCATAGAACCTAAGCTAATAGCAGCAGAAAATGGCTACCAGTGTTACCTGTCTATTAAGACGGGACAGGGCATGGATTTGTTAAAACAGCATCTAAAAGAATCTGTGGGCTTTAATGACAATACCAACGATGTTTTTATTGCTAGAAGACGTCATATTGTAGCTATCACAACAAGCCTTCAATTTGTAGAAAGTGCTTTGGAGCAACTGCAGCTTAATCAAGCAGGTGAGTTGGTGGCTGAAGATTTAAGGCAGGCTCAAATGAGCCTTGGAGAAATTACTGGAACAGTTTCTTCGGATGATCTTCTTGGAAAAATATTCTCTAGTTTTTGCATAGGAAAATAACTAGGTAAAACAACCGAAAACAACAACTAAACAAAACTAACTAAATAAGGGCTTGTAGCGATACAGGCCCTTTTTTATTCTCATGCCTAACGGGGTTAAGGTGGTCAGACATTAATAAAATGGATTGATCAGAGATCAGTGAGTTTAATGGCGTTCATCGAATCACCTTTAATCAGAAGAAAACCACCAAGCTACAATATTTAGACATACCTCCCCAAGCTTACAGCTTAATCAATAGCTTTGAAAAAAAGGGGCGAGTGTTCCAGAGCCTTAGGTATTCAGCTTATATGAATATCGAATTGTTACGTTGGGCAATGGCGGCAGGCATAAGTAAACGTGTGACTTTTCATGCTGGTAGACACACATTCGCGGTAAGTCTGATAACGCAAGGCGTGGACATTTACACAGTGTCTAAGCTTATGGGGCATAGTGAAGTAAAAACCACGCAGATTTACGCTGATATTATCGACAGCGTTAGAAAAGACGCTATGCACAAAATACCTGATATTGGGTTATAGTAATATTTGTTTAAAGTTTTAAAATACCCCGTCATTAATCAGATAAGCAAAAAGGCCACGTCATGACAGTCATTGACTATCACAGCATTATTACTATTGAACAAGGTAAGCGCAGCGGTAAGCCCTGCATTAGAGGCTTAAGAATTACTGTTGATGACATTCTTGATTGCTTTGCCTCAGGCATGAGTGAGCAAGAGATTTTAGAAGATTATGATTATTTAACTCAAGATGATATTAGGGCATGTTTTGCTTATGCAGCCGATAGAGAGCGCCATAGTCGAGTTATTAGCGGATGAAACTATTATTTGATGAAAACCTGTCGCCTAAAATAGTACTAGCTTTAGATGATGTTTTTCCTGATTCAGCGCATGTTGATCGAGTTGGATTAGGTGGGTGTTCTGATGATATTGTCTGGCAATATGCCAAAG
>CAMDWT010000096.1 GCA_945877505.1 Crenothrix polyspora | reverse complement strand
GCGCCACAAATTTTATATGCACTTTTACCGCATCATGCACTTCATTTGTTGGCTACATTAAGTTTCCATCAATCCTTCAGTTTACTAGGGTCAGTTATGTTGGCGGTTACGGGTGCAGAAGCCATTTATGCTGATATGGGCCATTTTGGAAGAGAGCCTATAAAAGTTGCTTGGTATGGGGTAGCCTTGACGGCTTTGATGCTTAACTATCTGGGCCAGGGTGCTTGGCTATTAGGGATTCAAGGCGAGGATATTAAAGCTATTCAGCCTTTTTTTGCCCTTGTCGCAAAGGAATGGATTGTGCCAATGGTTATATTGAGTACGATGGCGGGGATTATTGCTAGTCAAGCAGTAATCTCAGGGATGTTCTCATTAGCAAGTCAGGCTGTTCAATTACACTATTTACCACGCCTTCAGATTATTCAAACATCCGCTTTAGAAAAATATCAAATTTATGTTCCCAAGATTAATGCCCTATTAATGCTGGGTTCTGTTGTGCTAGTTTTAGCTTTTGGATCGTCATCTGCACTAGCTTCTGCCTATGGCTTTGCGGTTGCAGCGACCATGCTGCTAACTAGTTTATCTTTTACACTGGTTATATATTACGTCTGGCGGTGGTCTTGGTTTAAGATTATCGTGTTTTGTTTTTTTGCTATACCGTTAGATTTAACGTTTTTTGCAGCTACAGTGACTAAAATACCAGACGGTAGTTATGTGTCAGTTTTAGTTTCAATGGTTGTGTTTTGGTTATTGATAACGTGGATATTAGGTAATCGATATCTTACAAAACGAGCTCAAAGACTGGATATGTCTATCCCGCTTTTGGCTGAGCTCATTGGCCAGCGTGATGATTTATATTTTCAAGCCCGCCCCGCCGTTTTTTTTCAACATTTGCAATTCCCACCTGATATGGAAATTGCACCGAATGCCTTACTTAGGCAAATTCAGCTTACTTCAATGGTTTATCAGCCTACCGTTGTGGTTGAATTCAACAGTGTTAATGCCCCAAGAGTGCCAGAAAACACGAGAATTAAGGTGATTAATTATGCCAATAATCTACATTTACTTTGTGTTTCATTTGGATTTGCAGAAACCATTAACATTAAAGCGATAGAGCATTATGGCCAGGAACAAGGGTGGTGGGATAATCCTGATGAAATTGTTTATTTTTCAGCACGGGAAGATTTTCAAAAAAGTACGTCTAAAGACTTGCCATCCTATATTAAATGGCCGTTTATGTGGTTGCATAATCATGATGAGACTATGGCGCGAACCTTAAACCTACCGGCTCTTCAATATGTTGAACTTAGCATGACCATTAATATTTGATCAGAATTTCAATTTAATTTTACGATAATCAATGAATGTTGGTAGGTGGTCTATCTTAGTAAATAAAAAAACACTTTTGATGGTGGGTGATTCAGTTACAGACGCTGATCGTGATAGGTCCGCGGCTATGGGAGCAGACTCTTTAGGGCATGGTTATGTATTTTATTTGGATCAAATGCTAAAAATGCATGATAAAAAAAATGAAGTCATCGTGGTAAACAGAGGCGTTAGTGGTAATACCATTAAAGACTTAACAAATCGCTGGGAAGTCGATGTGCTTAAGTTAAAGCCGGATTGGCTATCAATAATGATAGGTGTTAATGATGTGTGGCGACAATTTGATTCCCCCGGCCTTCCTTCGATATCGACCTTAGACGAATATGAGAAATGTTTAGGTGATTTGATCGATTTAACAAGAGATACCGTCGAGAAGATCATATTAATGACACCCTTTTTAGTCGAACCTAATCAATCTGATCCTATGCGCAGGATGCTTAACGGTTATGCCAATGTTGTTCGTCAAGTAGCCGCTCGTGAAAAGCTTATCTTGATTGATACACAAGAAAAATTCGATTTTGCCATGACTCAAATAAAACCCAACGCGCTAGCAGAAGATCGTATTCATCCAACCAAAGCAGGGCATAAATTAATAGCAGAAGCCCTGATGGATAGCTTATTCAATAATCACTAGCGATTAATAAGAGTCAATTAAGTGCTACTTGCGTGGACTTAATAATGAATCGACAAAAGCACTGATGGGGCGGGTCACTTTTTGCATCAGCCAGCCTAGGGCTATAAAAATGAATAGCCAAATTATGACGGCAAGCCACGCCGGAAAATAAGTGAAAAGCTGATCGTAACGCTCGAGTAAAGGCCAGTGCAGAAGATAAGTTTCGTAAGAATAGAGGCCGAACAAATAGAGCACCTTACAATCCAGTCTTTTTAGTGAGAAGAACACCACTAACATAAGCATTGCAATTAGGCTGGTGGTTTGTCCGATAAAGAAATCTGCATTAAACCCCCATTTTGTAAGTAATGGAGAGACTTGAGGCCAATCACTAGGCGCATTATGACAAATCATATAAGCAGCAATCCCCGCTGATAATAGTAAAATGAAGGGTCTGTTTACCCCTTTGGAGTTATTTCTAAACCAAGTCATTTTTTCTGAAAAACCACTATTCCCTGCTAGTAGCCATGCTAACAAAATGCCTAAGGAGAAGGCATTGGTGTGCAAGCGATGCAGCCAGTTGTCTTGCAAATGAAGCGGGTCAGTGAGAGCGATAGCATTAGCGATAACCGCTAATAAAAGGGCGGTTAACCAAGGCCTTTTGGGCATAAATAGTATTGGGAATAGCACGTAAAACATGACGAGCCAATTGATATACCACAAAGGAGAGTCTACATCCTCAAATCCACGAGCCCGAGGAAACCACTCAGCTAAAGACTCCAACATATATTCTAGCGTGTAAGTAATGTGGAGCATGTAATTGTCAGTAAGGAATAAAACAATTAGCACGAGCCAAAAAGGGATAAACACTTTTGTTAAGCGCCGACGATAAAACTCAGTAACTGAGAGTTTTTTCTTTAGCATGCTGACAGTCAGTCCATAGCCGGACATCAATAGAAATAAGTCGACACCTACGCCACCAGCATTTGATAGCGGATATAAAAAGTGGTTGTCAGTCACTAGCATATAGCTGATGTGGGCAAAAACCACCGCTAAGATACCAATACCTTTTAATTCTTCAGTTATTCCTACAGGAAATAATTCCGTATATTGAGTTTTGCGTAACGTTAGCAGTAGTGCCAGTATTAGTAAGCTGATTACAATAAAGGAGGACGAAGAAACATTAGTTATTGTTATAGGCATTTTGTTTGGGCGATGCTAAAGTCGGAAGTTATTCATTAGACCATGCTTAAGAGCAAGAATACAGAAATAAGAGAGTAGAGTAAAAGCTGCGGATAAAAAAGTTTTGATCAGGGCGAGTGTGTTCAAGTAGGGTTATGGTTTATTCGTTAAAATGCCCTCATTATCTAGAGCACTAAAACAAACATTAGGTGTTTTTCATTGAAACTATCGATGAGGTTATGTAAATACCTTAGGTTGCATTTTGCTTACTTTGAATCCATAATGAAACCTTAATAATTCTATTGCGAAGGTGTATTTATGGCGACAGTTAAATTATCAGACGATTTTATCTGTGATGTAAAAGTAACAGCACAGGCCATGCATAGATCAATACCTAAGCAAATAGAGCATTGGGCAAGACTCGGAAAAATAGCCGAAGAAAATCCAGATTTGCCGATTGGCTTTGTAAAAGATATTTTAATTAGCTTGCAAGAAGTTGAAGCCGGCGAAGTGTCTGATTATCAATTCGGATGATTAGGATTGTTCAGTCTGGATTATTTTTAAGATCCATTAAGAGATTGCATCCAAATGAAAAAGAAAGGCTAGATAGTGCAGTTAGGGCGTTAATTGATAATCCAGAATTAGGTGCTCCAAAAATAGGTGATCTTTTGGGTATTCGTATTCATAAGTTCAAATTTAATGCTGACAAAATGCTTCTGGCTTACCTTTTTGATATACAAATCAATACCCTTACACTTCTCTCCTACGGTGCACACGAAAATTTTTATCGTGATTTAAAAAAACTCATATAAAGCGCCTGCAACCTTACTTAAGGTTTACACGCTTAAAACCTTACGGCACATGATAATAGATGATGGGGTTTCGGCTCTATTGTTCAGTCTGATAAAACACTTAGACGTACTCATTAACAAACAGGATAATAATGACTGAAAATCAAGCAACTAACAAAGTAACCTACTGGCACCCTTCGGCAGGCAGCATAATCTCGGGTGTTATCCAAGGTAGCGGTATTTCTCATGATTTACTCTATGATGAACAGAAAACTTTATTTTTACAGGAAGATAACGGTGAGGTCGTTGGTGTTGACTTAAATCGTTATTTGATCCACAGCTTAAAACAACATAACGCTGTCTTAGGAGATTTAATTACCGTGACTTTTCATGGCAAAGAGCAAAAAAATAACGGACGATCATTTAATCGCTACACATTGTTATTGGAAAAGGTTATTTGAACAGTATAGAACGCTAAAGTTAATAAATTCAACGCTGAACAAGCGCTCCATGCGGGTGCCACTTTTATAAGTCAGTGGCACGGGAAATAGAATATAGCGTTTAATATTTGTATCTACAAAAGCTGGGATCAACATAGCGTTTCCTAGCTGTTTTGCTATAGGTAAAGCAACCACCTTTGGCTCCAGTGTAATAGTAGGTTGGGATTGCGGCTGCGGCTGTTTTTATAGTGGGTTTGGATTTGCACCCAATGCGCTCCCAAGCATCTTTTTCTTTTCCTGCTTCGATGCTTTGCCATTGCATGTTTCTAGGGTCATCCGCGCCACCACAAGCTAAGGCCTGAATATGGTCAATCACATAACCAGGGCAGCTTCCCTGTCTATTGCCATTGATGGGGCAAGGGTTGCTTGCTTTAAAATGATTTTTAGCCGCTTGGCTTCTGACTATCCGTGCATGGACAGTTAAGGGTGTTGCGGCTAGTAGGCTGATTATTAGCCAGTAGGTTATTGGTTTTTTTGGTAAAGCCATTTGAATTCCTGTTGATTATTAAAACCCTCTTTTTTAAAAGTGGGGTAATGTGACTGTTCGAGCAGATCCTTTCGAATGAGAGGACGTTGAGTCTATTTAGGGGTGAGTGGGGCAAGTGGCTGTAGGCAATTGTTTTGCTCAAAATAACGCTTCTCGCTGGGGATTTTTTTAATACATCGAATAGCAGAGCGGATACGACGCAGGCGCTGGTTCGTCTGATTTAGCTCACACCTAGTCGCATAGGTGGATGGCCACGTGCCACCCGCGCCAGTTAGAGAGCCAACCAATTCACACGCTTCATTTCGGTATTTCAGCCAAGCCACTTGCTGTGTTTTTAGAGCGGCTAGAAGCCTTTCATCAGCTCTTATCTCTTTAGTTGATGATGAGGCCGCGAGTGTGATTAACGCCTCATGTTTGTTCACTAAAAGCATCTCAGCAGCCTTTTTCTGTTGTACAAGCACAAGTCCACTATGCATAGCACTTCCTTCAGGCCAACATTCAGGACGCTCTGTACATCGATCTTCAGCAAGGACCAAGGGTGGTGTCAACGATAATGTAAGAAGTAACAGGCAGGATTTTCGCATGATTGTAAAGGCTCAGCGCAAAGCTAAGCGGTTGTAGCGACAGGAGTTAAAAGATAAAACAGTATTATAACCATGTTCCGCTTGAACGCCATTAGTCTCTTGAGCCATCTTGGGGATTGTCCATGCTCATACGTTTGTTTGTTGTAAGTGTACTTGTAGACGTAATAAGACAAGAATGGTTGTCTGGAGAATTCATTATCAATGCCGAGATAACAAGGTATTAATTGCTAACGCGTGGCGATTATCATTCACTAAGGGATTTTTTGGTTGCTTTGGGGGACTGTATCAGTAGTCAAAAATCGTTAGGCATAAAAAAGGCCCCGATCAGATCGGAGCCTTTAGAATTCACGGTGCCCAGGGGCGGAATCGAACCGTCGACACGATGATTTTCAGTCCTCTGCTCTACCGACTGAACTAACTGGGTCGCACTTCACAAAGACGGCTATTAGACTCGATTAAGGCAGTTGATTTGCGGTCTTATGCACTAAAAAGCGCCGGTACAGTTTCCGGGGTGGCTTCATCGAGGTTTCACCAAAAAAGACTTCATCGGTGTTTCAATGGACAAGACAGTGACCGGAGTGGATTTCTGCTCCATCAATTAACGATCTTTTTTGGATGAATTTGAACGTACCCATACAGCAAAGTCAGCCTCTAATAGTTGACTGCCAGCAATTGCTTGAATGGTAAGTGTTGCATCTACTTGAGTCGCTAGAAGCTTGTATCCATTCAATCCCAAAAACAAGCCCACCGCCAAAAATGCAACACGTTTATTGCCATCAATAAAAGGATGGTTTTTAGCTAATCCAACCGCGTAGGCCGCAGCTAAATCTGCATAATCCGGCTCCTCATAGTACGCCAAGTTGACTGCGCGACTTAAGGCCGAATCTAATAAGCCTTCATCACGAATACCCGATGCTCCACCATGTAATGTCAGGCTTTCATCGTGTAACATGAGTAATAATTGTTTATCAATCCAACGCCATTGCTGCATAATTATTTTGCTAATGCGTTAAAGGTATCACGATACTCACGCATAAATTCACGACCGATTTCCAGTTGTTCTTCAAAACTGGGGTCGTGTGGTGTAATTGTGACCGCTCCAGGTGCATCGGTTAGAAATACGGTATCACCTTTGACAAGCTTTAACCGTACTAAGACTTCCTTGGGTAAAATCAATCCGACCGAATTGCCAATTTGTGTCAGTTTAAGAGTATGCATATAAGTATCCCAGATTCATGTTTTAACAATTGTTATAATATAGCCACTAAACAGATTATTGCAAATTGTATTTTATTTATAC
>CAMDWT010000095.1 GCA_945877505.1 Crenothrix polyspora | reverse complement strand
TGTTTTTTTAAGCAATGCTCTAGCCATTTGTGTAAAAAATAGTTTAAGCGCCATTTGTATTGCATGATCTCTTGGCTTAGGCTGGGGTCTTTAAAGGTGTGTGCTACGCTGGCGTGGCGATGGTCACTTAAAACTTCGGCGAGTTGCGCATCTAAATACAATCGGATTTGTACGGCAGGCTATAAAAAATCATCAGGATTTTGGGGGAAGCAATGGCTAAGTTCAATTGTTAAGGTATAAGCGCTGTTACTTATCACCGTAAGATGTAGCTGAGTTTGCTGCTCGGCATGGCCAATGGCGGCGGTTTTTAGCGTCAATAAATGGGGTATTAACTGTAATAATTTTTGGTAGTTAGTTGCGCAGATTTGCTCCAGGCAGAGGGATTTATTGACAGGGTTTACCAAACTCATGTTGTTTTAATTTTCACTGTAACAGGCGTGCGCGCTGGCTGTTTCCCATAATACGACTTGGGCTACGTTAAAGCCCGCCTGTTTTAAATGCTGATAAATCATTTTACTTAAGACTTCAGCAGTTGGATGTTCTTTTAGTGCTAAAAAGCGCTCATTATTTTGAATCAGCAACGGGATAATGGGATCTTCGTGATGGAGCAGAAAGTTATGATCCAGCGTGTCGTCTATAAACGCTTCGACACAGGCCCTAATATCCGAAAAGTCACAGACCATGCCTTGGTCATTAAGCGCTTCTTGCTGAACGGAAATAGACGCTTTAACACTGTGACCGTGTAAGTTGCGGCATTTTCCGGGGTGATTCATTAAGCGATGCCCGTAACAAAAATAAACTTCTTTAGTAATGGTATACATAAGTGATGGCTTAGTTGGGTGAGGGGGCGACTAGTTGACCTGAGCGTTTATGAGCGCATCATTGAGCAATAGCGGCACCTGAAATTCGGGAATGAGCCGCCTTTATCTGACAAGAGGGCTGTTATTTTTGGGTGATTTTACTATAAATAGGCCCGTCACGGGGGCGATAAACACGTTAAACAGAATTTATTTAGAAATAATTGCTGAATTTCTATAAAATCTACACTTTAAACTTCACTGCTAATATCACTTTGTCTCCATGGATCTAAAATTTCTCGATTTTGAACAACCCATCGCTGAATTAGAAGCGAAAATACAAGAACTCCGTAATGTTGAGTTTGATAATAAAATAAATATTTCTGGTGCGCTTAAGCAACTAGAAGATAGAAGTCTGGCGCTGACGGAATCGATTTTTAATAATCTGACCGATTGGCAGATTTCGCAATTGTCGCGTCATCCCGGTAGACCCTATACGCTGGATTATATTGAACATATTTTTACTGATTTCCATGAGTTACATGGTGATAGGGCGTTTGCGGACGATCCCGCCATTGTTTGTGGTTTGGCTAAATTGGATGGCCACGCGGTCATGGTTATTGGTCATCAAAAAGGCCGTGACACGAAAGAAAAAATTTATCGTAACTTCGGTATGCCTAGACCAGAAGGTTACCGTAAAGCGTTGCGTGTAATGAAAATGGCCGAGCGTTTTCACATTCCGGTTATCTGTTTAATCGATACCCCGGGGGCTTATCCTGGTGTGGGTGCAGAAGAACGCGGACAAAGTGAAGCGATCGCTAGAAATCTCTTTGAAATGGCGAAACTTAAAACGCCGATTATCTGTACGATTATCGGTGAAGGCGGTTCTGGGGGTGCTTTGGCAATAGGCGTGGGCGATCGTTTAATCATGCTTGAATACAGCACGTATTCGGTGATATCCCCTGAAGGGTGCGCCTCTATTTTATGGAAAAGTTCTGATAAGTCACAATTGGCGGCAGAAGCGATGGGGATTACCTCTGATCGTGTTCGCGAGCAAGGCTTATTGGATGAAGTGGTTAGAGAGCCTTTAGGCGGCGGTCATCGTAACTTTAAGATTATTAGTTTAAATCTAAAAGAAGCCTTAACTCGTCATTTAACCGAACTAAAGCATCAAGATATTGAGTTGTTGTTAAAAAATCGTTATCAACGGCTTATGAATTTTGGTGTGTTTAGCGAAGAAACAAGCAAGTAAAGTCTCTGCTTTAATCTCGGCAGGCTATGCCGAGATTAAAGTGTAAAGGTTTTAAGGGTGTGAGCTAAAAATAGCGACTTTATTATCTTTGCTAAAACTCATCACGTTATACGCATCTTTACTACCGCCCATTTCCATTCCTGGCGTCCCTTTTGGCATGCCTGGAACTGCAATTCCCGCTATTTTAGGCTTGCTTGTTAATAAAGTAAGTATGTCTTCAGCCGGCACATGACCTTCAACGACATAACCTTCTACGATAGCCGTATGGCAGGAAGCCATTTCTGCTGACACGCCATATTTATTCTTAATCGTTTGAACATCATCGGTCACACTATCTTTAACCGAAAAGTTATTTTGTTTAAGATGCTCCACCCACTTACCACAACATTGGCAAGAAGGGCTTCTATAAACTTGTATCTCGATGGGTTTACCGGTTTTCGGGTTAGCCGCGGTGTTATAGCTGGTAAAAATCAACAAACTGCTCATTACTAAAAAGCTGACTATTCTCATTGCTGTGTCCTCGTGAGTTATTGATGATAAGGGGGGCTGAATTGATGTACAGCATCGACCATGGCTTTAACATGCTCTGGGTTAATATCGGGCAAGATGCCATGACCTAAATTAAAAACATGACCAGAACCTGCGCCATATTTGGCTAAAATCGTTTTGACTTTTTCAACGATAATGTCAGGTTGTGCATAGAGGGCGATAGGGTCCATATTGCCTTGTAAAGCCACTTTATCACCCACTCTGGTGCGTGCATTGTGTAAGTCTGTTTGCCAATCGAGACCTAAGGCATCATAACCCGCATCGGTCATGGCTTCTAACCAGAGACCACCACCTTTAGTAAATAAAATGGTCGGGATTTGTTGTCCATTAACGGTGGTGTTAAGTAAGGCTCTAACCTGTTTGGCGTAATACAGGGAAAATTCACTATAATCTTCTGAAGACAGCATGCCACCCCAGGTATCAAATAACATAACGGCTTGGGCACCGGCTTCAATTTGCGCATTAAGATAGCTGGCGACTGATTGTGCCAATTTATCCAACATGACATGAAGTAGTTTGGGTTGTTCGTACATTAACCCTTTTACTTTTTGAAAGCTTTTACTGCTGCCGCCTTCAACCATATAAGTAGCGAGTGTCCAAGGACTGCCAGAAAAGCCAATTAAGGGCACACTGCCTTGTAGGGTTTTGCGGATTAATCGAACAGCATCTACCACATAGCGTAAATCAATATCAGGGTCAGGAATGGGTAGCTTTTGGATATCGGCGGCTGTTTTTATGGGATATTTAAATTTTGGCCCTTCGCCTTCGGTAAAGTAGAGACCTAAACCCATGGCATCGGGGATGGTTAAAATATCTGAAAACAAAATGGCGGCATCAAAGTCAAACCGGCGTAGGGGTTGCAATGTCACTTCGCAAGCGAGCTCTGGATTGGTGCACAGATTTAAAAAACTACCTGCTTGCTCTCTGATTTGTCTGTATTCTGGCAAATATCTGCCTGCCTGTCTCATCATCCAGATGGGCGTATGCTCAACCGGTTGTTTCAAAAGGGCTCTTATAAAAGTATCATTTTTTAAGGCTGTCATGTTGTTTAAAAGTAAGGTTAGAATGATGGGCGTTTTATTCGGCTTTTAAGGGGGTAGGCTGCAACGAACTAGCATCTGTCGAAGCCTCACTGGCAATAGGGTCGTTAGTGGCGCTATACCATTGCACAGCCAGCGCTAACGCAATTAAACCAATAACCGCAACCATAAGAATTTTAAAAGCGTGATTGGTTTTAAGCGCGCCCTCTTGAGCAGGTAGCATCGAAATCATGCCGCCGCGAATAAATTGAGAATCGAGATAAAGATTTTTTGTTAGCTGATCAGTTGAGTTAAGTCGACTGGAGGGTTGTGTTTCCGGCCATTTTACCTCTTCAAGCGTATTTTGATTTAAGGTGTCTATTATTTCAATCACATGACAATCAGGCAGAGCTACTTCGGTGTCGTTTTTTAAATCTAATTCATCGTGTGTTAACACAAAAATAAGTTTTAAAAAGCTATGTTGAGCTGCGTAGTTAATCAGTTCATCCATTACCCCAGCGGTTAATTGCCCCGCCTCATCAATAATTAAAAGAATGTTTTTATGCCCACGTTCAAGCAGACTTAAATCGGCTGAAAGCAGGTTTTTTTTAATTTTTTTCTTGCTAGGATTGAGTTGCTCAACGGTTTTTGCTTGAATATCTACCAGCGTTAAGCTATTTCGGCTTTGTAGTTGGCAAATCAAGTAAGAGCTTTGGTGGGTGGCTATTAGTTGATTGAGAAAATGTGTTTTATCGATAGCGTCAAGTCCGCAAACAATGAGGGCTTGAGTGGAATTAGCCATCAGATGGGTGATTAATTCTAGGTTGCGGGTTCTTTCTTGATGGGCCAACGCATCAACATCCTTGTAATCAGGAAGCCAGGCGTTTTTTAACTGATACGAGAAAGTATCATTTTCTACCATAATTCGACAGGGTCTGTAAGAGTAAGTCTTTTTCAACATCAATAGGCAAGGTGGCAACGCCGATTTTTGTTAATAAAATTAATCTAATGTGTCCGTTGACATTTTTTTTATCAACCGCCATTAAGTCTAAAAATTGCTCTGAACTCAGTTGTTCGGGTGGTTCAGTTGGCAAGTGACACTGTTTAAAAAGAGCGATAATTCGAGTGACATCGGCATCGGTTAACCAGCCTTTTCGTCTGGATAAATCAGCAGCTTGGCAAGTGCCTATTGCGACAGCTTCGCCATGTAAATACGTGCCATAGCCCATGCCTGTTTCGATGGCATGACCAAAGGTATGGCCTAAGTTTAGAGTCGCTCTAACACCGGTCTCTGTTTCATCTTCAGCGACGATTTCTGCTTTATTGAGACAAGAGCGTTCGATGGCGTAGGCTAGGGCGGTTTTATCGCGGTTTAACAAGGCGGCTATATTGGTTTCTAGCCATTCAAAGAAGTCAATATCCCTAATTAAGCCATATTTAATGACTTCAGCTAAGCCTGCCGCTAATTGTCGGTCATCTAAGGTATCTAAAACATCGGCATCGGCGATAACACATTGCGGTTGATAAAAAGCACCAATCATGTTTTTACCTAAGGGATGATTAACTCCCGTTTTACCACCCACTGAGGAGTCAACTTGGGCCAGTAAGGTTGTCGGAATTTGTATAAAATGAATGCCACGTTGGTAACAAGCTGCGGCAAAGCCACCCATATCACCAATCACGCCGCCACCTAAAGCGATCAATGTTGCATTGCGGCTAAATTTGCTGGCGAGTAATTTATCAAATACCTGTGTCAACACGTCTAAGGTTTTATATTGCTCACCATCGGGCAATATAACCGTTTGCACGTCAAAGCTTGTTAACTGTGTCAGTACTTTATCCAGATATAACGGCGCAACAGTGGTATTGCTGAGGACAAGGACTTGTTTGGCTTTGATGTGTTGTGTGTAGAGTTCTGGTTGGCTTAAAAGATCAGAACCTATAACAATGGGGTAACGGCGATTACCTAACTCAACGTGTAGTGTTTTCATTTAACGATTAGCGGATCTATATTCTTCAAGGATGTGACTGACAACGGCTTTGCTTTGCATAACGCCCGTATCAATTATGAAGTCGGCGCAGGATAAATAGAGATGTTCTCGTTCAGCAAACAAGGTTTCGATGCGTTCTTTAGGGTTTTCTGTTTTTAATAAGGGCCGCTGGGTATCTCTGCGCGTACGTTCTAAAATACGCTCGACTGAACATTGTAAATAAACAATAAAACCATTTTCTTTTAATAAACGACGATTTTCATCGCGTAATATTGCCCCGCCACCCGTCGCTAAAACGATACCGTCTAGCTTAGTTAATTGCTGAAGCATTTTTTGTTCGCGTTCTCTAAAACCTTCTTCACCTTCAAATTCGAAAATGGTAGGAATGTCGACGCCAGTGCTTTCTTCAATAGCTTTGTCACTATCATAAAAGGGTAGGCTTAACGATTTTGCCAATTGGCGACCTATCGTGGTTTTTCCGGCACCCATGAGGCCTACTAAATATATATTTTCTGATCTTGTCATCAAAATACCATGATGGTTTAAAAACGTCCCTGCTAAGGGATCATTAAAAATTGATAGTGCTGCGTATTGTAGCCTTATCGTTTATGAGGTAGCGTTCTGCCCATTAAGGCCATGGAATAATGCTTAAAAGCTGATTCTATGCGCTTTAGGAGTATTAATGTTGTTCGTTAAATAGCGAAGCACTAAGTCGCCGGACCTTTTATATCTTGTTATTATAAGGTTAAATCGTAAACAAAGGCAGTATTCTGCCTTTGTTTATCATTGGAAAGAATTATAAATTACTTGCGGCGTTGTCTTTTATGATTTTAGGCGTAATAAAAATTAATAATTCTTTTTTGTCATCCGTAGTAGTTGTTCTCTTGAATAAAAAGCCTATGCCAGGTATATCAGCAAGGAAGGGCACTGAACTGGTACTATTTCCCATTGTACCTTCAAAAACCCCACCTAAAACAACTGTTTCTCCATCCATAACTTGAACAGTGGTTTCAACTTGTCTGGTCGTAATAGGCGGTTGCCCAGAACTTACTTTTTCAGGTTCATTTTTAGTAATATTTAGGATCATCGAAATGCTACCACTAGGTGTAATTTGTGGCATTACATCAAGTTCTAAGAAGGCATCAACAAATTGAGTGTTTGTACCGTTATTGGCACTGGAGCTCTAGAATATCTTCTATATAACTAGACGGCAATCCACCTTCAATTTTCTTAAGTTCGGCTTCATTGAATGAA
>CAMDWT010000094.1 GCA_945877505.1 Crenothrix polyspora | reverse complement strand
TCCGCCAACTTCATGGCAAATTTCCAGTTTTCTTCTATCAAATCGTGCTTGTATTTGTTGCTGCAATAATAATGAAAGAATAATAACTACGATAATCACTATGATACCCACTAAGGGGTTATCAAGTTGAATCTTATTAATCACGGTATTTCCTTTGAAAACGTCTTTAACATCAGTTAACTGATTTCGTTTATGGTTCGATTAAGCGCTGAAAGTATTCTAACATTATTGCTGGACTAAAAAAGGACCTCGGAAAGACATCCTCCTACCGGTGACTATAAAACAATCCGACGCGGTAACTGAGGATTTTTCTTGTAGAGTTTTAGCCATAGACAAAAAAAGAGAAGTTGATAAATGTTTTGAGATATACCGAGCGGCATACTACAATTCAGATCAGACTGACAGGTCAGTTTTTTAAGTCATAACAAATATTAAAAACTGAAACAGTAATGCGATTTTTCACTTTTAACCTAGCTTTACAAGGACATAGACAATGACTGTAGCACTGAAAACAACGCATCATGGTGGCTGTCCGCATGATTGTCCTGATACCTGCTCGATGGTATTTGAGGTTCAGGACGGCAAGTTGATCGGTGTTAAAGGCAATCCGGATCATCCGATGACGCGCGGCGGTCTTTGCGTTAAATTAAATGATTATGAAAAGCGGCATTATCATCCCGACCGTCTGTTATACCCGATGCGCCGTTCCGGCCCTAAAGGTAGTAAGCAGTTTGAACGCATCACTTGGGATGAAGCCTTGGATGAAATCGTCGCACGCTGGCAAGCGATTATTGCAGAGCACGGCCCGCAGGCCATTGTTCCCTACAGTTATTTGGGCAATCAGGGGTTGGTACATGGATTGAACGGCGGTGATGCATTCTTTAACCGGATGGGCGCTACCGTTACTGAGCGCACTTTTTGTGGCGAAGGATCGGCTACGGCCTGGCTACTAACCGTGGGGCCTACAGCCGGTGTCGATCCTGAAAGTTTTATTCATGCCAAATACATCATTATCTGGGCCTGCAATTCGGTCAGCACCAATCTGCATCACTGGCATATTATTAAAGAAGCCCAGAAAAAAGGTTCGAAAGTTATCGTTATTGATAGTTACTCGTCCAAAACGGCCAAGGAAGCTGATGTTCATATTGCGCCCAAACCGGGCACTGATGGCGCCTTGGCGATGGCGATGATACATACGATTATTGAAGAAGGTCTGGTCGATCAGGATTATGTCGATAATTACACGGTCGGTTTTGAAGCCTTAAAAGAGCGTGCGAAAATGCGTACCCCGGAATGGGCGGAAGCTATCACCGGCATACCGGCCGAGGTGATACGCACCCTGTCCCGCGACTATGCGACGACACAGCCTGCGGTAATCCGTCTAGGCGTGGCGCTGGAGAGACATTTTGGCGGCGGCCAAACCATCCGCGCGGTCACTTGCCTGCCCGCGCTGACCGGAGCCTGGCGTCATGTTGGCGGCGGTGCATTACAGATGCCGGTCTGGGAGCATCCCTACAAGTTTGACGTGATTTGTCGGCCGGATTTAATTCCCAAGGGCACGAGGGTTATGAATGCGTTGCAACTGGGTCGCGCGCTTACTGACGAGCCACCTGCAGGACCGCCGATTAAAGCGATGATGTGCTGGAATGCCAATCCCGTCACCCAGGCGCCGGAGACCGACAAGATAGTCCAGGGTCTGCTCAACGAAGACCTGTTTCTGGTTTCGGCCGAGCATTTCATCTCTGATACCGCCTGTTATGCCGACATCCTATTACCTGCCTCTATGGGCGCGGAACTAGAAGACATGATCCTGTCTTGGGGGCATTTGTATCTGACTTACAATGCTAAATGTGTCGAGTCACCGGGTGAGGCCATCCCGAATAACGAAATTTTTCGGCGACTAGCGGCACGTATGGGTTATCAAGAAGAGAACTTTTTTTGGTCGGATTCAGAATGCTTGGAAAATTATGTAGACTGGGACTCGCCCGCTTGCGAGGGCATTACGCTGGAAACTCTGCGTAAACAGGGATTTGCCCGTCTTAACGTCGGAACCAAGGATAATCGTGCGCCGCATAAAGCCGGTAACTTTCCAACGCCATCCGGTAAATGCGAATTTGAAATAACCGGCGCTACTAACTTTGTCGCGGGTCCTTTTCGTCAGATGTATGAAGGCTTCCAGTCCGGCGAAACACTGGATTCCTTGCCGGATTATGTATGTTCCAGAGAAACCCAGGCAACCAATCCGGATCTAGCGAAAAAATATCCATTAAATATCATCTCGCCGAAAAGTCATGGCTTTTTAAATTCCTGCTACGCCAATATGGAGCAAAAAATTAAGGGGCAGGGCGAACAGTTCGTGCTGATCAATGCTCTAGATGCTGAGCAGCGCAACATTAAACAGGGTGATACGGTGCGGGTCTTTAATGATCGCGGCGCTTTTGAAGGTGAGGCCAAAATCACCGCTGATGTAAACCCCGGATTGATTGTCGCAACGCTGGGTTATTGGCGGCAGTTGAACAAAGGCACTGTCAACAGCATTAGCTCGGCAGAATTCGTTAATATGGGCCATGCGCCGACCTTCTCCGATAATCTGGTACAGGTAGAACTAATAATTTGATTATCTGGTATGTAAATAATTGATATCAAGGGAGGGTGTCCCCTATTTTATGTAAGTGACGGTTAATTACAATTTTCTGCAAAATACCCATTTACGCAAAATTTTAGAACACCCTTTATTGTTGTTGTATGTCAGTACATGAGGCAGTCTAAAATCAATACGTACAGTAATTAGCACTAAACTATCTGATACACAGATAACGGACTGTGATAAACGCAATTCCACTATCAATTAAGTTAAATGGGTTTGTATGCTGTAATTTATTATTTTTTATGGTTTTTAGCTGGGTTCTTGCAAAGGTCTAATTAACCTTGAAGAAGAAACATAAATCGGCTACATTGATTTGGAAAGTATTCTAAAGTGGTTTTTATTTAAATAATAAGAGATAACTATGCCAAATAATGTGATTGCTCCACAGAAACAAATGACCGGAATGTTTGGCAACCCTGTAGCAGAAAATCCTATAGACTTAATGTTTGATGCTGTTTACAAACACTATGGACTTAATTGGCAATTCTGGAAAATGAATATAAATTCTTCCTTAGAAATTCCAGCAGCCATAGCAGGCGCAAAGGCGATGGGTTTTGCCGGTTTTTGTATTACTGTTCCCTATAAAATAGAGGTTATAGCTACTCTTGACGGTTTCGACGATGATGTGCGCGTAATAGGGGCAACTAATTATGTTACCTTTGAAGATGGGCGTATGGTTGGCCATAATAATGATGGTAAGGGCGTTGTCAAAGCAATTGAGAAAGTAACGTCTATTGCCGGTAAACGTGCGGTTATGTTGGGTGCTGGCGGTGCCGGACGTGCTATGGCAGTTGAGATTGCGCGTGCGGGCGTTTCACATTTAACGATTATTACCCGTCGTGAATCTCAAGGCGTTGAGGTTGCAAATATGGTGCAGCGTGCGACGGGTGTTCCTACCGAATGGCTATCGTGGACTGGAAATATAGCGCTCCCAGAGGGAACACAAATTTTACTTAATGCAACACATCTTGGTGCCTTGCCGGAGAGAGAATCTGTTCCGATTGATTGGAATACCTTGTCAGCAGATGCTACTGTGGTTGATGTTATTACTAACCCCAGAATCACTCCTTTTTTGGAAGCAGCGCGTGAGAGAGGATGCTCTGTAGTGGATGGCGTTGATATGTTGGTGCAATTAGCAATGCAGATTTTTGAAGCTTGGACGCACATTACTCCAGATGAACTGGTTTTTCAGAGGGCTGTAGAGAAAGCTTTGGGGGAGTAAAGTCCAAGTGAATATAGGTTTCTTTCGGTGCTCTGACGCTTGATAGACAGTTTTTTTAGTCATGAACTTGCAAGTACTCCGCTGGCATTTTTTTGTGCCCGTAATGGTTTAGCGCTGTACCAACAAGTTCTTTGAGTTGTTGTTCAAAATAATAAAAACGAACGTAACATTGTCAGAAAAATTAATTACAATTGGTTATTTAAATTCTTGGTTTCTGAGTTTTTGAGCGGACTCTAATTAAAATTAAAACGGACATAACTTAAAGACTAATACAATCATGTCGTACCTATCCATTGGAGTTTGCCGCTTTAATTTTGTTAGTTAACCCTATAAAGCTTAAAACTTTACACTTAGACCGACATAAACAGATCGGCCCATTCCAGCCACATTTCTGCCCCAAGGAACTGTCGTACCAACTGCACCTGTTGGGTTCATGCCAAAACGATCACCCAGATAGGCACCCCCTAAAGGGGCATAATATTGCTTATCCAATACGTTATCCAAGCCAACATCAAAGCGCATTTTATTCCACTCATACCCAGTTCTTGCATTCACCAAGATATAAGAAGGTGTTTGAGTTTCATTTCTGATAGCTTGTACGTCATCTTTACTATCAACAAATTGCATCTCTAAAGCATTTTGCCAGCCCTTACGCTCATGATCTAAGCTAAATTTTGTGTTAAATGGCATCATATGGTAAAGATTTCCACCATCCATACGCTCACCACGCACATAACTCAATACACTATGAGTAGAAAAATTACCCAGTGCTTTATCACTATACAACTGGGCTGTTCCTGAAACATCCATACCCCACAATCTTGCATCATGATTAGCAAACTGCAGATAGACGTATTTATTGTTTGCTGTTTGGTTTGCAGCGGTACAAGCCATATCATTTGGAAATTGTTGCTGGCATCGATCAACATCAATAAAATTTTCAACGTAAGTAACATAAGGCGTCGCTTTAACCTGCCAAAGACCCTTATGAAGATCTTCAAACGCGGCTGAAAAACTAACTGTATGAGCAGTTTCAGGTTTTAAATCGATATTTCCAACATAGCCATTGCCATCACCAAACCAGCCATTCATCCCCATGTCCATCGGACGCCTACCCCACAAATACCGTTCATATAAATTAGGAGCGCGATTTTTACGGGCGTAACCAAGCTCATATTGGCTAACCTCATTATGATTGTATTGTAGCAATGCCGTTACATCAAAAGTATTGGTATTACGCTCATGAGTCTGGGTATTGAAAGCATTGGCCGCAGCCAGACTTAAGCCCGCACCCGCTATAGCTGAACCTGCGCCTGGGATACCAGCACTATTAAGCAATTGGGGATTGTAGGGTTGGACATCGCCGGTATTGGTATTAGTATGATCATACCGAAAGCCCAGCATCGTTACCCATTGTTGCGACCACTTGGCCTCCCATTCACCAAAAGTACCCACGCGATCTCGTACCCCATTATTAATATTTGTAAATGTTTCGGGAGCCATCATGTATAAAGAAGCAGGCTTTGGTGCAGCTATATTGGTATTGACTGGCGACCACCAATCGTTAAGTGTATTTCTGATGTATTCGTTGCCTACACGCAAAGTATCGCGAGATGAAAAGGGGATTTCCGCTTGGATTTTATATCCTAAATTAGTCCCTGTAGTGTCCATTGGCATTTGATTATTAGGTGGCGCCATCGCAAAGGCTTGTTTATCTTGTCCTATATCCATACTGTGACGTGTGCTTTCATAGAAAAACCGACTCTCCAAATTACCCCAATCAAAGTTACCTTTGTGCATGATATTACCAAAGATACTGTCATTATTTGTTAAGTCCATTCTTGCATTAGGAAAGTTCTCAAACGGAATATGTTGCATCCCACCTCTAACAACTAATAAATGATTCTCATGTTTGAAAGACAAAGAAGCGGCCTGATTCTGATTTTCATAGGAACTAGACTGAACATTATTACCATTGGCATCGTTATAGTTCATGCTTTCAGTATGTGAACCAGTATAATCCAAGCGCAAGTTTTGGTTGGCAAGGCCTGCAGCAATACTTCCACCAAAAGCATCACCATTACTGCGATAAAAGGTAGATGCCCCCCCATCAATCAAATAATTTTTACCCGCTTTGGCAAAAACCGGATCGGCTGATTGAACCGAAATAGTACCAGCAATGCTATCTCCCCCCATACTGACTGGGGTAATGCCTGAGTGAATAGTTATTTTACTTAGATTGCTACGATCAATATAAGACAGTGGAGGATTCATATGATTAGCGCAGGCTGACGTAATCGTCATTCCATTAACATCAATTTTAACTCTATCATCATTTAAACCATGAATAACTGGGAGACTGGAAACGCCTCCGCCACTATAAAGACTGACTCCTGGCACGTCTTCAAGTAACTTAGCTGTATCGCTAACTGCGGCCTCCTTACTTAATATTGCCTCAGCGTCTATCTCCGTCGTGTTAATCGTGTTGAGAACGGGATGCTTTCCAATAATAACAAAGGGTTCTAATGTTAGCTTAGCGTCATCATGTTTTTGATTATCAGTGGCCGATGCCAAAACGGGCAGGCCACATAATACAAGCCAGAGAATCATTTTATAACGTGCTAAAAAAACGACAGGAACTTGAATATTTTCGAAAATTGGGATGGTTTTTTTACTTAGTTGCTTCATTTTTGCTCTATTTTAAAATTTAAATTACGCAGGTAATACCTGCTCACAGATAAATAAAGCAAAAACCATACCAATTATAAGTTATTCTAATATTAGAGGTATTTAATATTATCAAATACTAAAGTACGTCATATGACACACTTTATTATTGAAACTAGGTCATATGGCTGATTTTATGGTTTTGCAACTAGAAATGCTTGTGCATAAGTCGTATCCTTAAAAAGTAATATCAAGTACTTATTCCACAGTCACAGGGATTTGTATTACGTACACTCGTCATAAATATATCGTTGCTTGTAGCCACGCCCGCCATCCTAATTTCTAGGTATTTTTAGCCAGCCACATTAAGCATTACTAGATGTTAAAGTGCGCTTACTTGTTCTTT
>CAMDWT010000093.1 GCA_945877505.1 Crenothrix polyspora | reverse complement strand
GACTCGTTTAGATACCGCTATCAAATTATCAATACTAGCTACCTCAGGACCATAAATTTCAGCGACTAGATCTGAAAGTACAGGTGGTCCTGGTGGAATTTCGACTATTTTAAGATTAGCATTGTATTGCTTACCCATTTTTTCAATGTCAGGTCGAATACGTAAGGCAATTTCGTGCGATTGCTGTTCACGCTTATCTTTAGCTAATAAGTTAATCCTTACTTCACCCACATGTCCGCCACTGCGCAAATAATAATGCCTAACCATGCCATTAAAATCCATCGGTGCGGCTAAGCCGGTATAGGTCTGATAATCAGTGACCTCATTGACCGTGGCCAAATAAGCACCTAAAGCATGCGCAACCTCGTCGGTTTTTTCCAATGTTGAACCACGCGGCATATCAATCATGATTTGCAATTCATTTTTATTATCAAAGGGCAGTAACTTAAGCGGAACGGCACGGGTCACCGCCAACATTGCTGAACCTATAAAAGCGATCAATATCATCAATAAAAATAACTTAGCCCGTTCTGGTGTTGCCAATAATGGTCCTAAGGCCGCTCGATAGGCTTTATAGATAAAGCTTTCCTTAAGCACTTCAGGCGCTTCATCACTATGCTTGTGATAGTCCGTTTGTAATAATTTAAAACTAGCCCAAGGGGTGACGGTAAACGCTACAATTAAAGAAACGATCATAGCTATGGGCACATTAAACGCCATTGGTGCCATGTAAGGCCCCATCATCCCTGTGATAAAAAACATCGGTAAAAATGACACAATCACGGTAAAGGTCGCCAATATCGTGGGCGGTCTGACTTCATCAACGGCTGTCAACAAGGCCTCTAAAGGCGACTCTTTACGTAATTTGTAATGCCTATGGATATTTTCGACGTCAACTATTGGATCATCTACCAACAACCCCAACGACAAAATCAAAGCAAACAAGGTCACTCGATTAATAGTGTACCCAGAGAGATAATCCATTAATAAAGTAAGCGCCAAGGTCATAGGTACGGCAATAGATACAATAAACGATTCTTTTAACCCCAACGAAAATGCAAGCAGCACAACAATAATGACGATAGCAAAACTTAAATGTTTAACCAATTCATTCACTTTATGGTCCGCAGTTTCACCATAATTACGCGTAATCGTTAATAAAACATCTTCAGGAATTAACGTACCGTGCATTTTTTCTGCCATTGCAATAACAGCTTCAGCAACATTCACCGCATTACTACCTTTACGCTTAGCAAGCGCAAGTGTAACCATCTGCCGTTCTTGCCCCACTAAAGGTTGGGTGCCCGTCGCTGTGCCAATAGTTGGCATTTCGTTGACCGCTGGACCAAAACCAATACGCGTATAATGAGCAACATCCGCTGGACCATCCTCAATACGAGCGACATCCCGAAGATAGACGGGGCGGCCAGCAACACTCTTTATAACGGTTGCTCCCACTTCTGCGGCTGAACTAAAATGCGGTCCAGCTTCCAACAAAACTTCACTATTATTACGTTCAAAACTACCCGCTTGCAGATTAACATTAGCCGTAGCCAACGCCTGTGTAATTTCAAGCAAGGTAACGCTGTGCGCGGCCAAACTGGATGGATTAGCATAAAGGGAGACTTGCCGTTGATCACCACCAACCACCCAACTTTTACCCACATTATCAACACTTCTAAGCGGAACAATCAATTCATCGGCAATACGCCTTAAGGCCATAGAATCATAAGCGTTGTTCTGTGCCGACAAGGTCAATAAAACGATAGGCACGTTATCAATTTCAACCGGACTGACTTTCCAATGAGTCACCCCTGATGGAATTATATTTTGGTTAGATAGTAGTCTATCCCAGGTTTTAACCAGACTGTCTTCAAAATTCTGTCCAACCAAATAGCGGACGGTCACCATTGCCGAGCCTGGTTTAGAAATGGAATACACATATTCCACCCCTTCAATTTGTTTAAGCAATCCCTCCAAGGGGGTTGAGACCAATTTCTCAACCTCTTCACTGGAAGCTCCCGGATATTCAATCAAAACATCCATAACCGGAACAACAATTTGAGGATCTTCTTCTCGGGGCGTTAAAATAAGAGCGACTGCCCCTGCCAAAAGAGAAATAATAAGGAATAGAATAGACAGTTGAGACGTGGTGAAAATTTTGACAATCTTAGTCGTCAGTCCACGCTTAGCACTTTGGTTTTGCGGTTCGTCCATTAGTGTACCTGCTGTAAATGACTGACAACAACTTCACCGGCATTCAAACCAGAAATAACCTCAATCTGTTCGCCAAAACGCTTTGCTGTTCTAATATGACGCATAAATTGCCTGCCGTCTGAGACAACCTCAACCACTTCAAGCTGGCCAATATGTTGCACTGCATTAACGGGGATCAATAAAGCTACATGTTGATCACACGATTGTTCCAACCAGCCAAAATATCCCGCTTGCAAACCTGCAATAGCCGGTAATGCGACTTTAATAAGTTGAGTTCTGGTTAGTGGATCGGCATCAGGGCTCAATTCGTCAATTTGGCCAATCACTGTTTTCCCCAGCGTATCAATATGCACCTTAACATCCATACCTATTGTGTACTGCTGAGCACAAGTGCTCGATACATCAGCCTCAAGTCTTAATCCTTGAGAAACCTGTAATGTAACGACTGACTCACCCGGCAAACCCATATCACCCGGCTCTTTAAGTCGTTTAACAATAACACCATCAAAAGGGGCTACTAATAAGGTATCGGCTAAATGAGCTCTGATTTCAGTCACTGTGCTACTTGCTTGATTAACCCGGGCATGGGCTTCTTTGGCTTGCGCTACTACAGCATCAAGATTTTCCCGTGTTGCTGCCTCTTTATTATACAAACCGAGCGTACGTTGTTCATCTGCCTTGGCATGTGCAGCTTGCGCATTAGCACCGACCAGTGTTGCAAGTGCAACTTGTTCCTGAGCCCTAACCTCTCGCTCATCCAAACGAGCAATTACATCGCCTTTTTTTACTTTATCGCTAACCTTAACTTTGATCTCAATAATTCTAGCCATCATTTTAGGCGCAATATTAGCCACAATTCTTGACTTCACCGTACCAGGCGAAGTGAAATCATCATCAACCTGCTTTTTTTCAACTACCGCTGTCTCACTTTTTGAGAGCGTTGAATTAGCCGCTAATGGACTTGTTCCTGGCGAGATCTTGCTAACAAAGGTCCCTTGCATATAAAGTAGTAACAGCATCAGCGCTAAAACGGCTAGCCCAATAGTCACTATTTTATTCATCGTTTTTTGTTCAAGTTGTGGCATAAAATTTCCTTTATTTCCAATCGCCTACCGCTTTTTTTAATGCAGCTTCAGCGCTCAGTGCATCATAATGGGCGGCCACAGTGTTTGATCGCGCTTTATTTCTGGCGACTTCCGATTCAATATAACGTGTTACGGTAACAACTTCAGCGAGTCGTTCTTCATTAACCAATCTTAAAGCTTCGTCGGCCGCTAGAACGGCTGTTTCAGTGACATGCATACGGGCCAACGCTTCTTGCAACTTTAGAAAAGCTGTTTTCACCTCTTGCTCAACCGCCAATTTTGTTTTTCGTTCTATTTCCCTCGCTTCCGTGGCTTTTCGTTCAGCCAAATTAACGCGTTGCTTAGTATTAAACCCTGAAAACAGCTCCATTTCGACGCTAACGCCAGTAGTCACATTATCATTATTGCTAGAGAAGTCAGGAGATTGGCTATTTTGTCCATAACTTACAAACGCATCAGCCTTGGGTAAATAAGCGCCCTGCTCACTTTTTAACTTACGCAGACTAATTTCCACTTGGTTGGCGGCGGCTTTAATTTCTGGCCGCTGAGACATAGCAAGCTCAAGAAAATCTTTAAATGATCTTGTTAGCTGAGGTTTAATTAATTGATTAAATGTGGATGCCACGGTAAAAGCTTGAGAATTTGGCAAGCCAAGTAAGTTTGCAATACTACCTTTGGATATTTCAATGCTATTAGCGGCTCTGATTTCCGCTTCCTGCGCTTCTGCTAATTTTGCATCAAGTGACAACACATCTGATTTAAGTGCAGTTCCTGCTTGATAACGTAATTGGGTTTGATTCAGTTGACTGGTCACCGAACTAATCGATTCTTGCGCAACATTTTGAGCTTCTGTTGCGGCTAAATAGGTGTAATAAGAGGCTGTAACGGCCTCAATTAAGGCATTTTTAACCGTTGAACGTTCAAACTCTGCGGCATCAATGCCTAATTCCGCCGCTTTACTATTTTGATAATCCTGCCCTCCCCGAAACAATGACAACTTACCTATAATTTCAGGACGAAAATTTCCTCTATAACCTGGATTATTAATATTTTCAATATTACTCGGTTCAAAGGCTCGCTGAGCCACAATCATTGAAAAAACCTGAGCAGGATTATTAGACTGTTCATAACCGACTCTTGCAGAGACTTGTGGATAAAATGCTGACAGTGCGATACCTAATTGTGCATCCGCTTGATTAATTCGTTCTTCAGCAATTTGCAAATCAGGATTATTAGCCAATGCATAATCGATGGCTTGATCCAATGTAAAAGATTGGCTGTTTAATTTTTCCGATGTCGAATTATTAGTCGTATGTTGAATAACAGGTTCAACTGCGAAGGACACCTTGGAGACTATCAATGCCGACAGTAAACTTAATACCAATCGGGTGGTCATTGTTTTAAGCATAATCTTTCCATACCATTTTGTAGGTCGAGTTAGGCAATAGCCATAACCCAATACACCGAAATGCTAACCGTTGGGTTGCCTTATTACAAAGAGATAAGGTAACCCAAGCTTCCGCTAAAATCAGAAAGCACATCCCGATTTAAAACCCATTTTTTTCAATATCATTGCCATGGGGCAAAAACCAGTAAACGCTGATTGCAACAAATTAACACCGACAAAAGCCGTAAACCATAACCACAAATCAGAATAATAATGCGCCAACAATAAACTGATTAAGATAAAACTGCCCGCAACAGCAAACACTATTCTATCAATAGTCATTTTATTCACCTTTAATCCGAACCACACCCATTAACTTAAGCATGATTTTTTCATAATAGGGCTCACTAATACCTTTTCTAATCTTACGCATAAAATATTTTTCGAAACCTATTTTAGCCAGATGCACCCATTTACCCTGTGCTGACCAAGTCGTATTGCGCGGTGGGATTTGTGGCATAGCGAGAAAAGCCACGCCAGAATCTCCAAAATCAGCCAGACATAAGGCGTTCAGTGTCGCTACGTTTGTTGGCTCTTTACCCGCCAATTGCTGAGCAATATTATGCGCTGTCGCCGTGACCATCGACTCGATCATATAACCTGTTTTTGGCGCTCCAACGGGTACCGGTGTCTTTTCAACCGGTGGTATAGCCACTGAAACACCTATTGAGTAAATATTTTTAAAGGTTTTATTACGTTGATGTTCATCCACCAAAACAAAACCACGCGGATTAACCAAGCCTTCAACATCGACATTTCGAACGGCATCAATGCCTGTAAAAGCAGGCAACATCATTGAATGCTTAAAAGGCAATTCATGTTTTTTCTTATCCACACCCTCTTCATCGACTTCAGTAACAAACATCATACCTTCTTCAACTTTATCGACCTTGGCATTGATTATCCATTTGATAGATTTATCACGCAAGGCACTTTCCATCAAGCCTTTGGTATCACCTACACCACCTAAGCCCAAATGACCTATATAAGGTTCTGCCGTCACAAAAGTCATCGGGACTTGATCACGAACTTTTCTTTTTCGTAATTCTGTTTCAAGAATCATTAAATATTCATAAGCGGGACCATAACAAGAAGCCCCTTGTACGGCACCAATAATAATCGGGCCGGGATTTTCCATAAACTTATCCCAATCTTGTGCCGCAACCGCCGCATGATCAACATGACAAACAGAAGAGGTATACCCATCAGGACCTAAGCCAGGAATTTCATCAAAGGCTAAGCGTGGACCTGTCGCAATAATTAAGTAATCGTACCTAATTATTGAACCATCATCCAACAAAACCTGATTATTAACTGGATCAACTTTTGCGGCGGCTTTTTGGATGAATTCAATACCTTTCTTCTTCATCACTGGCGCCAACTCAATCTTTAAGTCTTCAGGTTTTCGCCATCCAGGTGGTATCCATGGATTGGATGGCACAAAATGAAACGTAGGGCTATCCGAAACAACAATAACCTCATGATTTTTTCCTACGGTTTCCTTCATTTCATAAGCCATCGGCACGCCACCAATACCTGCGCCTAAAATTACAATACGAGCCATAATCTTCTCCTCATTATCTAGTTATTATTGTCTGAAGCGTTCTTACAATTAAAATTTCTTAGCTGTGAATATTATAAAAAAGTCATCTGATAAATACATTTAACAAAAACAAAATACCAATCAACTTGAATATTAATAAATACTAATATAAAGTACCACATAATAACCTTACTATACAAGCGTATATAATAGTTCGTATATAAGTGTAGAATTGAGATATTTTATTACTTTGGTCACATTGGTTTTCTTCACAACCAACGTCATTTATATTAAGCGCTAACTAATAGAGCTTGCACATTAGTAGAGGAGAATTCATGATTTCAGAATCCATGGTTGACTTATCCCGCTGGCAGTTTGCAGCAACATCTTTATATCATTTTTTATTTGTCCCCTTGACATTAGGCCTATCATTTCTCTTGGCCATTATGGAATCTACCTATGTCATGACCGGTAAAGAAATATATAAAGATATGACCCAGTTTTGGGGTAAGTTATTCGGAATTAATTTTGCGTTAGGTGTCACTACTGGCCTAACAATGGAATTTCAATTCGGGATGAACTGGTCTTATTTCTCGCATTATGTCGGCGATGTTTTTGGTGCGCCACTTGCTATAGAAGGCTTAATGGCCTTTTTTCTTGAATCTACCTTTGTTGGTCTATTTTTC
>CAMDWT010000092.1 GCA_945877505.1 Crenothrix polyspora | reverse complement strand
GCAATGATAGGCCATAGCTTGCCATGGCTCGCCATTGTTATCGGGATTGAAGCCTTAGGGGTGGGATTGGGCACAGCCGCTTTTGTCGCGTTTATCGCCCACACAACACACCCACTTTATACCGCTACGCAATTTGCCTTATTTACCAGTCTTGCTGCTGTACCACGTACTTTTGCCAATGCAACCACCGGTTATTTGATTGATGGCTTTGGTTGGCGTAATTTCTTTTTGTTTTGTTTCGTTATCGCTCTACCTGGAATGCTGTTATTAATCAAAGTTGCACCCTGGAATGAACAAGAAACGTCAGTCCAAGACTAAATCATAATCTACAATCAATGGTGCATGGTCAGAAAAGCGTTCCTCTTTGTAGATAGAGGTCGTTAAAACCTTATCGGATAATGCGCCACTTATTATTTGATAATCAATGCGCCAACCAACATTTTTAGCCCAGGCTTGCCCTCTATTCGACCACCAAGTGTATTGATCGGCTTCCTGATTGACTAACCTAAACGCATCCTGCCAGTCACCCGCTGTAAATAACTGATCAAGCCACGCTCTTTCTTCTGGTAAAAAACCCGAATTCTTTTTATTACCTCGCCAGTTTTTTAAATCAATTTCTTTATGAGCAATATTCCAATCACCGCAAATAATATACTGTCTATCCGTTGTTGAACACGCTTCCAAATAGGTTAAAAAACGAGCCATAAAACTAAATTTAAAGGCTTGCCTATCCTCACCCGAAGACCCAGAAGGCAAATAAAGTGAAATAATACTTAACGAGCCATATTGAGCTTCAATATAACGGCCTTCGGCATCTACATCAGACCAACCCAAGCCGTTTATAATTTTATCCGGTTGTTTTTTACAATAAAGCGCAACACCACTGTAGCCTTTTTTTTCAGCATCGTGATAAAAGCAGTGATAATTGGGCGGACAAAAAACAGCATTATCTAGTTGATGTAACTGCGCTTTTGTTTCTTGCAGACAAATAACATCTGCATTTTGTTGCTGCATCCAGTTAAAAAAACCTTTACGTTCTGCCGCACGAATGCCATTGGCGTTTAAAGTAATTATGCGCATAAATTCAACATGGGGTTGCCAATTGCTAATGAAAAACGTATTATACGGGGTTCTATAATTGTGTGTGCACTCTCTTTATGGGTAATGAGTAAGTAATATGAAACCAGAAATTCATCCTGAATATAAACAAATTACTGTGACCTGTGGTTGCGGCAATACATTTTTGACCGGTTCTGTTTTAGGTAAGGATTTGCAGATCGAAGTTTGTTCTTCATGCCATCCTTTTTATACTGGAAAACAGCGCGTTGTTGACACAGCAGGTCGTGTTGATAAATTCCGTAAGAAATACGGAAAATAAGAGGCTCATTAATTTACGCTCCGCTTATCAATCAATTTTTAAAAAAGCACGCTATTTTATACTAGCGTTTGCCTCTAAAACTAATGACTTGTATGCGGCTAATGAGCATCAAAAAAACGTACATCGACAGCTTATATTAAGCCGTTGGTGTACTAGTTTTATGATTTATAGCTATATTCCTCTAAGGTGAGCAATCGAACCCCCAAAAACTCGCCCATAAATAAAACTCGCCGTTATTCTGCAACACCTCCCATAACTTCAATTTCTTTTTAACCTACACGCTACAACGCTAATAAAATCCAACTTTACAAAGCTACATACAGCCTAGTTGATTGATGTCCGTTTACTAAAGCTTTACATTAAAAAATCTTAGCGAAAATTATCAAAATCAATTATAGTCAAATCTGTATAATGTATAAAAATAATAATTACGTGATGCTTCAAACTTTGAACACCCTTGTATTTATTAACAAGAAAGGCTATTGCGAAAAGCAAAATTGTTATAACAGGCGTAGAATTTAATTAATCATCATTTAAAGGTCAATCGTGAATTGGTTTAATCGAAAACAAAAGTCTGTACTTTGTATTGATATCAGTTCAGTAGCGGTAAAACTACTGGAAATAAGTAAAGCAAACAATTCCTATACGATTGAAAAATTCATCACAGTACCTTTATCACTTAAGACTCCAGCAGATATCAATAGCTCAAATACGCCTGAAATAACAGAAGCATTACACGCAGCCTTAACAACCACAAAAACGTCTTTAAAACACGCGACGATTGCAGTTTCCCCGTCCAGCGTCATTACCAAAATAATCACCATGCCTGCTTTCTTAACGGAAGCACAAATGGAAGAACAGATCATGATTGATGCTGATCAATACGTACCTTATGCCATTGATGATCTTTTTTTCGATTTTGAAATACTAGGGGTCAATCAGAAAAATTCTGATTTAGTTGATGTGTTATTTGTAGCATCCAGAAGATCAAATGTAGATGAAAGAGTTAGCGCTTTAACAAATGTTGGCTTAAAAACAGATATTGTCGATGTTGAAACATTCGCCATGGAAAATGCGATGTCTTTATTACCCAACTATTCCGACCAACCCTTAACTGAACAAACCATTGCCTTAGTGAATATAGGCGCAAGCTTTTCCTCGTTAACCGTATTACATAATGGCCGCATTGAATATACTCGAGAGCAAGAGTTTGGTGGCAAACAATTAACTGAAAAAATACAGTATCAATATGGCATTTCATTCAATGAAGCCGAACTTAAGAAAATTGAAGGTGGATTGCCGTCTAGTTATATAGAAGATATTCTAGAGCCCTTCAAATCAGCAATGTCTCAACAAATACAAAGATCGATCCAGCTTTACAACTCTTCAGCAGGCAATAGAGACATTAATTATCTTATGCTTTGTGGTGGCTGCGCCTCTATCATTGATATTGATAAATATATTGAGCGCACACTTAAAATTCCTGTATATATCGCTAACCCACTCATAAATATGAGCCTATCAAATAAAATAGAGCTAAATGCTTTATATAAACAGGCTCCCTCTCTGATGGTTGCCTGTGGATTGGCCATACGGAGTTTTGACTAATGACAAAAATTAATTTATTGCCTTGGAGAGAAGCGTTACTCAAAAAGCGACAAAAAGATTTTATCAATTACATTGTTTTATCTGCTTTATCCGGTTTAATCATAATGGGCTTAGTTCATACTTATGTTGATGGTTTGCAAAGCCACCAAGAACAAAGAAATCAATTGCTTTCAAATGAAATCACTATTCTGGATCAAAAAATAGTGGCTATTAAAAGCATTGAAGAAAAGAAAAAAAAATTACTCGCTAAAATAGATCTTATTCAAAAATTACAAGAAAGTCGGCCAGAAGTCGTACATTTATTTGATGAAATTCCGAAATCAACCCCCGATGGCGCCTATCTTACTAAGTTTACTCAAACAGGGGCGGAATTGGTATTTGAAGGAAAATCACATTCAAATGCGAGAGTCTCTGCTTTTATGAGGGCAATAGAAGCATCACCGTGGCTTAGGAAGCCAGGGTTAGCGGTCATTCAAACACCCAACATCAAAACAACTGATAAGAATGATGACGATCCATTAAGTGATTTTACCTTACGTGCAACGCAAGAAAGTCAAATTATCAATGATACAAAGGGAGGCGTCAATGAACCTGTCAGAAATTGATTTAGACTTTAATGCGGCTGGATCTTGGCCACTTGCCGTTAAAGCAGTTGTTTTAGCCATTGTTTGCAGCATAGTCATTGCAATCGGGGTTTATGTCGATACGATGGGACAGTTAGATTTACTCGACATTACGACACAAAAAGAACCGACCTTAAAAACAGAATTCGAAACTAAACAACGAAAAGCCGTAAATCTTGTCGATTATCAAGAACAACTCGCTCAAATTGAAGCCTCACTTGAAGAATTGATTAGACAGTTACCAACAGAAGATGAATTAGCCAGCCTTCTCATTGACATTTCACAAACGGGACTTGCTAGCGGTTTAAAATTTACCCTCTTTAAACCAGACGCTCCTGTTCTTAAAGATTTTTACTCTGAATTACCTATTAATATTCAGGTGGTTGGCAGTTATGAACAGCTTGGTTTGTTTGTCAGCGGCGTATCTTCTTTACCGCGTATTGTCACAATGCACAACATTACTATCCTCCCTCAGGACATAAAAAACAAAGACAGCTCCTTATTAATGAACGCCGTGGTAAGAACTTACAACGAAGCGCCTGGTTATATTGTGCCCGCTAAAAAAAGGGTGGCTAAATAGTGCTAAACTTCAAATTAATTTCGTTATCTTGCATAAAAATTGGATGCATGACTATTTTAATCTCCTTAACAGGGTGTGGTAACGATGATAATGCTGATCTTAAACAGTATATTTCTGAGGTTAAAGCCATTCCAAAAGGGACCATTAAACCAATCCCTGACATTAAAGAGATAGAACCGTATCTGTTTAACCCAAAAGGACTTCGTGATCCCTTTAAGCCGTTATTACAAGTTGAGCAATCAGACGATGGCAATACCTCATCCCCCGGAAATGGAATAAAGCCCGATTTCAACCGGCGTAAAGAAGAATTAGAGGCCTTTCCACTCGAAGTTTTAAAAATGGTGGGTACGGTCGCAATGAAAAAAAATTTATGGGCTTTAATAAAAGCCGATGATGGCACTATACATCGCGTGCAAGCGGGTAATTATCTGGGTAAGAATCATGGCAGAATCTTACATATCAACGCAGATAAAATAGAATTAATGGAAATAGTCCCTGACAAACCAGGACAATGGCGCGAACAACAAACCTCATTAGCATTAACAGAGTGATTTAGGAATAAATATGAAGACAAAGCAAGGTGCTATTAATCCGCATAAGATTACATTATTTAACTCTATTTTCAAGCTATTAGGCTTTTTTATCTTAATAAGTTATAGCGCTTTCATCAGCGCCAATAATTTGACCGTAACTGCGCTAAATATTGCCGCTCAAGCCGGAGATAAGCTACAAATTGAGCTGGATATGGATGGTCCTGCTATTGAACCCAAAGTATTTCATACTGATAACCCTGCGCGTATTGCTTTGGACTTTGTTGGTGTTAAAAATGGCCTATCAAAAAAAATATTCCAGATTAATCAAGGTGCCGCGACTAATATTTACGTAGCAGAAGCCCCGGATAGACTGCGTATCGTCATTAATCTACTAGAAACCATGCCCTTTGAAACAAAAGTGCAAGGTAATAAAGTGCTGCTAACCTTGAGTCGTACGCTTAATAAATCACTTACTCCAGCCAGTAACCACATAAAAAGTGCACCGATTAGCAACAATGCATCCAGTGCTTTAAAAAACACCAACTCAATGGTAGCGTCATTAATACCTGAACAGAACATTAGTGGCTTTGATTTTAAACGCGGCGACAATGGCGAAGGTCGCATCTTGGTATATTTGGCAAATCCAAATACCATTGTTAATTCCAAGCAGGAGGATGGTAAAGTATTAATTACTCTGCTAAACACCCTCTTACCGGGTAATTTAGCTAAGCGACTCGATGTTTCTGAATTTGCTACCCCGCTTAAATTTATAGACACTAAATCTTCCCACCAAGAAACCACCATTAGCGTCACGCCACTAAACGATCTTTACGACTACTCGCTCTTTCAAGCAGATGGTTTATTAACCATTGAATTTAGGCCCATCACTCCTGAAGCCAAAGAAGCGCTCGAGAAAACCCGAGCAAAATATACTGGCGACAGACTATCCTTGAATTTTCAGGATATTGAAATACGCAGTGTTATTGCTATCTTAGCTGAATTTACCGGACAAAACGTAGTCGCCGGTGACGATGTGGTGGGCACCATCACCTTAAAACTCGATGATGTCCCTTGGGATGAGGCTTTAGACTTCATCATGATGACTAAAGGCTTAGAGAAATTTGAGTCTGGCACGGTCACCTTAATTGCGCCCGTGGGTAAAATTAAAGATTACAAGTCACAACAACAAGAAACAGCGACTGTTATTGAACAATTAGACCCCTTAGTCACTGAGTATATTAAAATTAATTATGCGCGTGCTGAAAGTTTCAGAAACTTATTAAATGGCATAGATGGAGGGCTTTTTGGAGGTTGCGGTATAAAAGGTAGTTCGGGCACATCAGGCTCTTCAAGTTCTAGCGGCTCATCATCTAGCCAAAGCAGTATGAGTGGTGTTAGTAGTATGGGCGGCAATAGCATGGGCGCTGGCAGCATGGGTGGCAGCCAAATGATGCAAAATAGCCCGTCAAGTGGAAGTCAAAGCAGTAATAGTACGTTGAAAATTCTATCTGCCAGAGGCTCAGCCGTAGTTGATGCACGAACCAATACCTTAATTATCCGAGAAACATCACTGCGGCTAGAAGAAGCTAAAAAGCTAATACGAAAACTCGATATTCCTGTTCGTCAGGTCATGATAGAGTCAAGGATCGTTATCGCTAGTAATACCTTTGCTAAAGAGTTAGGCGTCCGATTTGGGGTTGCAGGAAGTGAAACAACTTTCAACTCTATTGCAGCCACCTCCAGTACCATCAACAATCCTATTAATGGCACTGCAATTGCTGATAATGCTTTGGTCGCGCTTGGTACAACGGCTAATCCTTATGGAGCCTTAGGCATGACCTTGGCTAGAGGTGCAGATTATGTACTCAATCTTGAACTATCCGCACTACAAGACCAGGGGAAAGGTGAAATTGTTTCAAATCCTAGAGTGATGACGACTGATCGTTGTACAGCAAGAATAAAACAAGGCGATCAAATTCCATACCAAAGTTCCAGCGCCAATAACGGTGTAAACACTCAATTTGTTGATGCTTTCTTAGAACTTGACGTTATGCCGCAAATTACACCAAGCGGTAGTATTTCCATGATTCTAAATATCACTAAAAATGAACCGGGACCTCCTCTATCAACTGGAGGACAGCCACCAATCAGAACTCGGCAAGTTGAGTCAACGGTACAAGTAATGGATGGTGAAACAGTTGTTTTAGGCGGTGTTTTTGAAGGTACAATGGCTAACAGTATTAGTTCGGTACCTTTTCTTTCTGATATACCGGGCATAGGTTTCCTATTTAAAAGAACAATTTCTACGGATGACAAAAAAGAATTATTAATTTTTATTACGCCTAAAATCATAAAAGACAACGCCGCAAGTAATTTATAATTCTTTCCAATGATAAACAAA
>CAMDWT010000091.1 GCA_945877505.1 Crenothrix polyspora | reverse complement strand
TTAATATATTGCCTATGGTTTCAGCAGCGTTTTTTCCTGCTGCATTTAGAAAGTAATCAGGTTTTTTGAAGCCAAAATCTTTAAAAAATATTTCATTGAGTTCGTAATCATAATTTTGTCCCGTGTGGACTAATATATGCTCTATGCTTGCTGAGGCCTCTAGTTTTTTTAGCACAGAAGAGAGTCTGATAATTTCAGGTCTTGTGCCTACGACGGTCATTACTTTTAGTTTTTTCATTGTTAGGCCTCCTGGTTATTTAGAATGTGCATGTTTTAAATTCACCAATGGTTTGTGGTGAGTTAGTTTTTTTAAAATCCCCCCCAACCCCCCTTTTTCAAAGGGGGGGAGTTGGATGGTGCTTTGTACATTATATTATCTGTATTTTGGCTACCAACTTACGGCGTTACCGATGGTAACCCCGTAAACGTACTCCTGGCATATTGGTGGATGCGCTCTGCTTATCCACACTACATAACTATTGCTTTGAGGCATCGTAGGGACAGGTCACGACTTGTCCCTACCGTTATTGATCTCATGCTGAGCGTTATTGCTCTTAAGTTAAGTCATCTGTGTGTTTGGAGTAAAACAGCTTTAGTTGTTTAAAAATGCAATAGCTGAAGCTAGTGCACTCCATTTTATTAGTGTTTTTTCTTTACTTAATGGTTGTGACGTAAAGTCTGAAATAAATGGGACTCAGACTCGTTTGATTTCCGCAATTTGTAGTCTTAGCCACTTGGTTAAATCACTCACTACAGTAAAATCAAGGATTGCTTCTGTTAGGTCCTCTAGTTTTTCAACTGGGAGTGCTTGTAGTTGCGATTGATCAAACTGAATTTGGATGCCAAATTTTCGTTTTAATAAGCGCATCACTAAAGAAATACATTCTTCCTGACGCCCTTCTTGCTGACCTTCGGCATAAGCATCTTGATAGTACCGAGTTTGTTTTAGACTGATATCGTTATACCCGAGCATTTTCAGTATTTCCTCGCGACTGAGTTTAGGAAATTTATACACCAAAATGGTTTCAATCATTTCCAGAATTTGTGTTTTATTATCTGCTAGCAATTCACCCTTTTCAATGGCCTGAATTAATGTTCGTGCGACTTCAGGAGCTTGCCGGTTATCCTCGTTGATTAATTGGATCAAGCGCACTCGCACTTGTTGGCTTGGTTTATTATCTAAGTCTTCCAAATAGAGTCGCTGTACTTGCTGGCTTTCCAATAATGCCGAATAATGCAGTTCACCATCGGTCTCTATATTCCTCGTTGGATAAAATACCACAGCGCGCCACGGATGCACAGGTTGATTTTGGTGCAGATAGAAGAATATTTCACAGAAGAATCGGCTGTAAAAACTTCGATCTACTTGATATTGTACTTCAACAAAGATCAGTGGCAAGCTGGGCTTTTCTAAAGGCGGGATCAACACGCCATCTAATCGAAATGCAGTTTGTTTAATTTCTTCCGAGCGAAACTGGTAGTTTTCTGCGCCTGTTGGCTCTATTCCGGCTAATTCTAACACTAGTTCCGGAGCTTGCTGAAAGAGTTTGTAAAAAAGGCTATCTGTTTTCATACCTGTTATGCGTTGTTGGTGAAATCAATGGCAGTTTGCAATCATAACTTTATTCTTTGGTCGGTTAGCTTCATTCATTTTCACCTGATACTCTAATTTGTTTGACTCAACGCTAGGATTCGATTGAAAACACTTGGCCGTTTTAGACTCCATGTTTTTAGCGCTTACGCCTAATTTAATGGCAGTCAGGTGAAACCTTACTTGCAATCGTATCGGGGCTAGCGTGATCAAAGATCTCATTAGCCCATAACATGACTATCATTTCATCTTGCCCTATATTTGTAATGTCATGCGACCAGCCTGGAATGGTTTCGACAATCTTGGGTAGTTCGCCCGTGGTAATAAGTTCGTAAGTTTCGTCAGTCAATATATTCCGAAAACCAAAGCGCGCCTGTCCTTTAATAACTAGAAACTTTTCAGTTTTGGAATGATGGTAATGACCGCCACGGGTAATGCCAGGATGTGCGGTAAAGTAAGAAAACTGTCCAGAATCTTTGGTTTTTAGCATTTCGACAAAATCACCACGCGGATCACTAAACTTAGGTACTTCATAAGCAAAGGCAGGCGCTGGTAAGTAGCTCATATAAGTTGAATACAAGGCGCGTATCAAACCAGTGCCCACTTTTTCAGAAACTAAGGTCGTGCGGCTATCACGGAATGCTTCTAGTTGCTGGGCGAGTTCGCCAACTGTGGTTTGATACTGAACGGGCACAGAGTAAAAATACCTGGTATCAACAGGTGGCTTATTTTTGAGTACATGAATAAATTCATTGATAACATCGTCCACATAAACCAACGATAAGGACGCGTTGCTATCATTAATTTGAATCGGTAAGCCATTTACAATGTTATGGCAAAAGGTCGCTACCGCTGAGTTATAGTTAGGTTTACACCATTTGCCAAACACATTGGGTAAGCGATAGATGTAAACCGCTGCGCCAGATTGCGCCGCATAATCTCGCAAGGCGCTTTCGGCCGCGATCTTGCTTTTGCCGTAAGGATTATCCTGTGCGGCTTGTATTGATGAGGTAAAGATAACTGGAACTGACCGCCCACTATCAAGCAATGCCTCGCATAAACTCTGAGTAAGGCCGGTATTGCCGGTGATAAATTCTTCTGGCAATGGTGGACGATTAACCCCTGCTAAATGCACCACTGCATCGACATCTGCAACTATATTAATCAATTGACGTTCAGATGTTTGGCGTGAAAACGTCACCGTTTCAAAATCATTTACTTCGTTGAGGCGAACAATGAGATTTTTGGCGATAAAGCCATTTGATCCGGTAATGAGTACTTTCATGACTAGTTAATACCTAAGGCCTTAAGTTCATCTTTAATATAGTCTAGCTTCATTAATAGCTCGACCATACCCTCAACATTTAAGCGCTCGGTATTCTCTGAGGTATAATCGCTTTCTTGGGACAGTTCTTTTGTGCCTTCGCTATAATACATGCCGTAATTTAAATCCCTAGTGTCTGCGGATACTCTAAAGTAACCTTCTAAATCTTCAGCCTTTAAATATTCTTCTCTGCTTAGCAGGGCTTCATGTTTTTTCTCACCATGTCGAGTACCTAAAATACGAATTTCATTATCAGCATTGAATATTTTTATTAAAGCTTTAGTCAGTGTTAAAACCGTTGCTGCGGGCGCTTTCTGCACAAAGGTATCGCCTTGTATGCCATTCTTAAAGGCAAATAAGACTAGATCTACTGCATCGGGCAGGGACATCATAAAGCGGGTCATGTCTGGATCGGTGATGGTGAGCGGTTTGCCTGCCTTAATCTGCTCAACAAATAACGGGATGACAGAGCCTCTGGAAGCCATGACATTGCCGTAACGGGTGTTGCACATGATAGTGCCCCCATTTAATACATTGCGCGAGGTTGCGATCGTCACTTTTTCCATCAGCGCTTTACTCATGCCCATGGCGTTGATAGGGTAAACGGCTTTGTCGGTACTTAAGACAATCACGTTTTTAACCTTGTTTTTGATGGCTGCTTTAAGGGTATTTTCAGTGCCCAGAATATTCGTTTTAACCGCTTCGATGGGGTAAAACTCGCAAGAAGGCACTTGTTTTAAGGCAGCAGAACTAAACACATAATCAACGCCACCCATTGCGGTATCTATACTGTCGAATGAGCGGACATCGCCTATATAAAACTTAATCTTGTCGTTGTTGTAATGTAGGCGCATATCGTGCTGTTTTTTTTCATCACGGCTAAAGATACGAATTTCGCCAATGTCAGAATCAAGAAACTGATTAAGTACCGCATTGCCAAATGAGCCCGTGCCGCCGGTGATGAGTAGGGTTTTATTATTAAACATGGATGATCCTAAAAAATGAAATTAATTTCGGCACATTGGTTGGTTGATTAGATAGGAGTTATAAGGTCTATTAAAACTTATATCGTACCCATGTTCTGGGTTATAAAAACACAGTGGCTATTATCAGTAGCGGCTCTTTATTCGTCAACAGTAGTAATACGTAGAGTCCACTAAAAAACTCAGAAGCCAAGAATTAAAATAACCCTTATTGAATAATTTGCCTGCCGATGTAAAGTTCCGCTGACTAACAATGCCAAAAACCATTGCGCCATCCAAGTCGCCATAAATATAGTTGATAGTTGTGTGATGTCATCACGCAGTGCAGATACTTTTTGAGTTGCACGCCATGAAAAGCCCCAATTAATAACTAAGCTAAAGTAACTAAGTACTATTTGCACAAAAGCTAGTTGCCCCCATGCTTCTAAACCCAAGACGCGAGTCACATAAGACACACTAAGCATGGGCAACAAAATATTTGTCACTTCAATAGAGCCCAATGCGAAAATATTATGAATTAGGTTTGGCTTGTTCATTACAATATTGGTCAGTTATGATGCACATAAAAAATGCAGTTTGAGTTATAAAGTCCATCAATATTTTGTATTTACATTAGTTAATATGCCTTATGCTTATTTATGTTAGGTGAAATTTCTTCTAAACACCCCGGCAAAATCTAATATCACTTTATCTTCTCGATACGTTAGCGCTTTAAATTCTTTATGAGCGACCAAAAACACAATAATGTCGGCTTTTTCGTAAGCCTCAAGGGTGCCGGTTAGTTTAAAAATAGAGTGCTCTTTAATATTGGGCTCAACTATCAGAAAGTTGTTTTGTTCACTTTGCATGACTTTTTGGGCGATATATTTGGCTGGGCTTTCGCGCAGATCATCGATGTCTGGTTTAAAGGCTAAGCCCATCAGGGCAACGGTCGGTTTGTGGCCGTGTTTTAATTCAAAGTCGTGCATGGCGGTTTTGGTTATTTCTGCGCACCAGAAGGCTTTGTAATTATTGACTTCACGCGCTACGCCGATAATGCGTGATTCTCTGGGATAGTCTGAGACGATAAAATAAGGATCAACAGCAATGCAATGTCCGCCTACGCCAGCGCCGGGTTGTAGGATATTGACGCGCGGATGCTTATTGGCTAAGTGGATCAGTTCCCAGACATTAATGTCGGCCTTGTCGCAGATGATGGACAGTTCATTGGCAAAGGCAATTTGTAGATCGCGTGAGGCATTTTCGGTGAGCTTACACATTTCTGCGGTACGGGCATTGGTTTTGTGTAATTCGCCTTTGACAAAGAACTGGTAAAACTCTATGGCTTTAAGGGTGGATGCCTCATTGATGCCGCCTATGGCGCGGTCGTTATAAACCAGTTCGTACAAGACATTACCAGGTAGTACGCGTTCTGGACAATAGGCTATGTAAATATTGTTTTGTAGTTCAGGCCGTTCCCTAAAAATCAGTTCTGCCATTCTTTCCGTGGTGCCTACCGGAGAGGTCGATTCAATAATATAGGTGTCACCTGCTTTTAAAAAAGGTATAACCGCTAGTGTTGCCGCTTCAACAAAGGAAATGTCGGGTTCGTGATTACCTTTAAAGGGCGTGGGCACCACAATCAAATACACATCGGTTAGAGTAGGGGTAAGCCCTGCTTTGAAGCAGCCTTTTTCAACCCCGTCTTTAACAATGGCTTGCAAGCCCTGTTCGATGATGTGGATTTCACCTTTATTAATGGTGTCTACGACCTTAGGATTAACGTCAACGCCGTAAACCTGAAGGCCGTGCTGTGCCGCTATAGCCGCTGTGGGTAGGCCTATATAGCCTAGGCCGATGACACAAACTGTTTTTGATGAATTCATTTTATTCCTTTCATAAAGTTAATAATGCGTTCACAGGCCTTGCCGTCACCATAGGGGTTATGCGCTTTAGTCATCAGCTCATAGGCCTCTGGGTTATCTAATAAGTTATTGGTTTCTTGAATAATGCGTTGGGTATCGGTACCTACTAGTTTAACGGTGCCGGCTGTTACCGCTTCGGGGCGCTCGGTGCTATCACGCATCACTAGTACTGGTTTGCCTAAGCTGGGTGCTTCTTCTTGTACGCCACCGCTATCGGTAATAATTAATTTTGCTAAGCTCATTAAATAAATAAACGCTTCATATTGCAGTGGCTCAATGAGGTAAATATTGCTAACTTCCGCCAGTAAGTCATTAACCGGTTTGCGGACATTTGGATTTAAATGTACGGGGTAGACGATGTTAATGTGGGGTCTTTCCAAAGCAATGGTTTTTAAGGCTGTGCAGATATCAATAAAGCCTTGGCCAAAATTTTCACGTCGATGGCCGGTGACTAAGATGAACTCTGCGGTTCCTGGATCAAAGCCTTTTTGCTTGATAGTTGCGCAAACCGTTGCACAAAAAACGCTGTCGGTTTCTAGTTTGTTTTTCATTAACAGCAAGGCGTCAATGACGGTATTTCCGGTCACGATAATTTTATCTGCGGCGATATTTTCTTTGAGTAAATTGTCTTGGCTTTGTAAGGTTGGGGCAAAGTGGTAGCGGGTCAGTTGTGTTGTCAGTTTGCGATTAGCTTCTTCTGGCCAAGGCGCGAAAAGATTACCGGTTCTTAAGCCTGCTTCTATATGAGCAACGCTAATTTTTTCATAAAAAGCGGCCAGACTGACGGTAATGGTTGTTGTGGTATCGCCATGTACAAAAACAAAATCGGGTTGATAGGCCTTAAAAACGGCTTTCATGCCATTTAATATGTTGCTGGTAATGTCGTATAGATCCTGATTTGGCTGCATGACCTTTAGATCAAAATCTGTTTTTATGTCAAATAAGCACAAAACCTGATCAAGCATTTCTCTATGCTGTCCAGTTACGCATACTTTGGTTTCAAACGCTTGTTGTTCGGCTTGAAAGGCTTTAACCAGCGGTGCCATTTTTATAGCCTCTGGGCGTGTGCCGAATACTAGTAGAATTTTTTTCATGTGTTTTAATTAATTATTTAGGTTGGGCTGCGTGCTTTTCGCAACCTAATATTTTCATCAATCAATGTTGGGTTAACGAAAAAACCGTTAGCCCAAGCTACTGCTGAAGGTAATTCGCAAACAATAAAAACGCCCTATAGGATGTGCTGAGGAACGAAGCGCATCGTTCTATTGTGGTGATGCGCTTCACTATCGTTCAGCACATCCTATAAAAGTCATTTTCATCAATCAATGTTGGGTTAACGATGAGGCCGTTAGCCCAAGCTACTGCCTTAGTTTGCTTTTTGGTAATTGTAACGATAGACATATTTGCCATAGCCATAACCTGCACCATAGCGCGA
>CAMDWT010000090.1 GCA_945877505.1 Crenothrix polyspora | reverse complement strand
TTCATATTCACTCGTGGCTATTTAACTTTTAAACTTATAAATTCATGTGTAAACACATTCTAGACAGGTACAAAAAATGATTAAACGCATGAGCCTTATGCTAATAATAGTGGGCATAATCTTTGGGGGGATTTTTGGCTTTATCAGCTTTAAAGGACGCATGATCAAAGAATTCATCTCGTCTCAAGGAGAACCCGTCCACACCGTGTCAACCACCCCTGCCCAGCATTTAGAATGGCTACCAAAAATGGAAACTATTGGCAGCCTACAAGCCTTTCAAGGTGCCAATGTCAGCCCAGAAGTGCCCGGCATCGTAGAGGAAATCTACTTTAAACAAGGTGATAAGGTAAAGCTTGGCGAACCCTTATTAAAACTTCGCGCTCAAGACGAACTTGCCAAACTAGCCGCCTTAAAAGCCACGGCGCAACTCAATCGAATTACTTACAACAGAAATTTAGCGCAATTCAACGTTAACGCCATCAGCAAACAAACCTTGGACATCGACAAAGCCAATCTTGATGTGGCCTTGGCGCATGTTGACGAACAGCAAGCACTCGTCAATAAAAAACTAATTCGGGCGCCCTTGACAGGACAACTCGGGATTAGACTTGTGGATGTTGGGCAATATCTAGAAGCAGGAGCCGCTATAAGCACCCTACAAGCCTTAGATACCCTTTTCGTTGATTTTTTTCTTCCACAACAAGCTATTTCTAAAGTGAGCACCGGACAAAAAGTAACGCTTATTTCTGATGCCTATCAAACAGCGCTATTTACCGGCGAGATTACCGTGATTAATCCCAAAGTGGACACTAACACACGTAATGTACAAATTAGGGCGACACTCAAAAATCCCAATCATAAATTACTGCCCGGCATGTATGTTACCGTCAACATAGCCACGGGTAATGTACAACGTTTTATTACACTCCCGAGGACCGCTATTATTTATAATACTTTTGGCGCGAGTGTTTATCGAGTCGACAGTAACAGTCAGGATAAAACCAGTAAAAGCAAACTGATTGCCAAGCAACAACTCGTCACCACAGGCGACACGCGAGGTGATCAAATTGCCATTTTATCGGGTATTAAGGAAGGTGAAACTATTGTGACTACCGGCCAAATCAAACTGAGAAACGGATCACCCGTTACCATAGACAATTCAGTCAGCCCTAGCAACGATGCAAATCCGGAACTTAAGGATCAATAAACGGCCATGAATTTAACCGATATTTTTATACGCCGACCTATCCTATCAACCGTCGTTAGCCTGCTATTATTGGTCATGGGTTTACGTTCGCTCAGCGAATTACCTGTCCTACAATATCCACGCACCGAAAACGCCATAGTCACCATTACCACCGCCTACTATGGAGCAGACCCTGAAATTGTTGCCGGTTTTATTACAACGCCTTTAGAAAACAATATTGCCCAAGCAAACGGCATTGATTACATTTCATCGACCAGTCAGAACGGTGTAAGCACTATAACGGCCAATCTGCGCCTTAATTTTGAACCCAATAAAGCCTTGACGGAAATCAATACCAAGGTCAACGCCATACTTAACCAATTACCACCAGAAACACAGCCACCGGTGCTAAGTGTAAAAATTGGCCAGACAATAGATGCTATGTATATTGGCTTTTCGAGTGATGTTTTGCCCGCAAATAAAATCACAGATTATTTACTACGTTCCGTACAACCCCGACTACAAGCCGTTGAAGGGGTGCAAACCGCTGAAATAATAGGTGGTAAAAACTTTTCTCTACGTGCCTGGTTAGATCCTACCAAATTAGCGGCTTATTCATTGACAGCCTCCGATATTAGCGCCGCACTCGTAAAAAATAACTATATTGCCGGCTTAGGCACCACCAAAGGTCAAATGGTGCAAGTTAATCTAACCGCCTCAACAAGTTTGCACTCGGTGGCAGAATTTGAAGAGCTCATCATTAAGCAACAAGCAGGCGTCATAATTCGCTTAAAAGACGTGGCTAAGGTCACACTAGGGGCTGATGACTACGAAGCCAGCGTTTCGTTTGATGGCAACAAAGCTGTCTATATAGGCTTACAAATCGCCTCCAATGCTAATTTGTTGGAGGTTATTAATCGCGTCCATGAAGTTTTTCCAGAAATCCAAGCCCAATTACCAGAAGGCATGGCGGGGAAAATTGCTTACGACTCGACCAAATTTGTTGATAGCTCTATTAAAGAGGTTATCCACACCCTGATTGAAGCCTTGCTAATTGTAACGCTGGTAGTCTTTGCTTTTTTAGGCTCGCCCCGATCTGTACTCATTCCGGTTATTGCTATTCCCCTGTCCTTGATAGGCACTTTCAGCATCATGTTAATGCTGGGCTTTTCTATCAATCTATTGACCTTATTGGCACTGGTTCTTGCCATTGGTCTTGTCGTGGATGATGCCATCATCATCGTCGAAAATGTCAATCGTCATCTTGAAGAAGGCATGCAACCCATACCGGCCTCGCTATTAGCGGCACGAGAATTAACGGGACCGATTATTGCGATGACCATCGTCTTAATCGCCGTGTACATTCCGGTTGGCTTTCAAGATGGTTTAACGGGCGCCCTATTCTCAGAGTTTGCTTTTACGGTCGTTGCGGCTGTGACGGTTTCTGCCATAGTCGCCCTCACCTTATCCCCAATGATGAGTTCACGCTTATTAAAAACACCCACTCACGACCGAACTAATTGGGAAGCACGTATCGTAGATTTTATCGATCGCCATGTCTTTGCTTTGCAGCGAGCTTACTCAAGCCTCTTGCATAAAACGCTGAATTATTTACCGGTCACCGCCACCTTTGCCACCCTTATTCTGATTAGCATTTACTTCCTGTACACTCACTCTAATAGAGAACTCGCGCCACAAGAAGACCAAGGTATTATTATCACCATGTCCACGGCAGCACCCGATGCCACACTACAACAACGATTAGTTTATGCGGCTCAAGTGTATAAAAAACTTATTACCCACCCTGAAAATGATAACATTTTTCAACTAAACGGCCCTGGGCAATCCATAGCGGGAACGGTACTCAAACCGTGGAATGATCGGACACAAACGGCGGCAGAGCTACAACCTATTATTCAACAAGAAATGAATGAGATAGCCGGCGTTCGTGTCGCCGCTTTTCAACCACCCCCCTTACCCGGCAGTAGTGGACTACCGGTTCAGTTTGTGATTGGCACAACTGATTCGTTTGAAGAATTAAGCACTGTTGCCGACCAGTTTATGCAAGCGGCACAAAAAAGTGGCATGTTTATCTTTCTTGATAAAGACTTAAAAATTGATCAGCCCCAAGCTCAAGTCGACATTGACCGAAATAAAACCGCCTTATTAGGGCTTAGCATGCAAGATGTCGGCTCTTCCCTCGCCTCACTTTTAGGTGGTGGTTACACCAATTATTTTAGTATGACCGGGCGATCTTATAAAGTGATCCCCCAAGCACAACAAATATCCCGTTTAAATCCTGACCAATTGCTTAATTACTATATTCGTGCCGCCGATGGCTCAATGGTTCCCCTCTCAACCATTGCCAGCATCCGGACAAAAACAGTGCCACAATCGTTAAATCATTTTCAGCAACTCAATGCCGTGATTATTTCAGGTGTGCCCTTTCCAGGCGTAACGGTAGGCAATGCCCTAAACACCTTAAAAGTGATCGCGGCCGAGCAATTACCGCCCGCTTATTCCATTGATTACGGCGGCCAATCAAGACAGCTGGAACAAGAATCTAATAGCTTTATTTTTACCTTCGGCTTTGCCCTAATTATTATCTTTTTAGCGCTTTCAGCCCAGTTCGAGAGCTTTAGAGACCCGTTAATTATTTTGGTATCCGTCCCCATGTCTATCGCGGGCGCACTAATATTTATAGCCTTAGGAATAGGCGGTGCGACGCTAAACATTTATACCGAAGTGGGCTTGGTGACCTTAATGGGTTTAATCAGCAAACACGGCATCCTCATCGTAGAATTTGCCAATAATAAACAAAAGGAAGGCCTGTCCAAACGGGAGGCAATAGAATCCGCAGCCAGCATCCGCTTAAGACCCATTTTAATGACCACGGCGGCTATGGTGTTAGGCGTGTTACCTTTAATATTTGCCACGGGAGCTGGCGCTGTCTCACGGTTTAATATCGGCTTAGTCATCGCCACTGGCATCGCCATTGGCACCTTATTTACCTTATTTGTAGTTCCGGCGGTCTATCTAGCAATAGGACAAAACCATGCTAAAGTCGTTGACTAAAAATCAATTTGTGGCGGAGTAGTTTTTTTTATGTTTGATGTACGCCTCACTAAAGGATATAAAGTGACCTTAATGAGGCGTTAGATTGAAGCAACCGTTGTGTGACGGTTGTTAAACAGGAAAGCGTTAAGCAACTTAGCGACTAGGTGCTAGCCACTGATAAACTCAAAAGTTAACTAACGACGACGTCAAAAAAAGTTAACGCTATCATCAATAAAATCGACTTTAATACTATTGACACGCAGAGTTTGACGATCAATTAAACGTTTCTGAGCTTGCTCAGGGAAGTCAGTAAAACGTATTAAATCCTTATCAATCAACAAAGCAATCAAATCTTCAAGCACCCTTGCAAGCGCGATATCACTTTCACGAAAAGGATTGTGGTTGGCCAAAGCGGCCTCCAAAAAATCAACATATTCTTTAGCATCACCCTCAATAAACGACCAACCTGGATCTTTTATTTCAGTAGGACTAGCCGCCTTAATACTCCCTTGACTATCCCTTAATACATAGGCCATAACCTGGATCTCTCAATGACATAAAAACAGTAAAACCAAAGAGCTCAGAAACCTTAACGTTAAGTCTCTCTGAGCTCATTGGTTTATTAAAGTAGAACCCTCAAAACTGAGCATTCTAAAAGTGGATAGTATCATAAAAAAACAAGGCCAGCTTCTCAAACTGCTTAGCGAGAAGATGGCCTTGGCTTTATAGGTGTTTAGATGATTAATGAAGGGGGATGCGATCATTGCCCCCTTCACATAAACAGCCGGTGATTAATGATCAACTTTAAGAATTTGGTTAGTCATTAAATCGTTAATGATCGCTTGTTGATCAGTACTACCCGCAAGCAAATCAACACCCGCAAGGGTAATGGTTTGATCAACTTTGCTAGCATCAAGACCCTCCGTAAATTCTCCTTGGGTACTAATAGAAACGATAGTATCAGAACCTGACTTATCAAAATGTAAATAACTAGTCAGATTATCAGGAACCCCTGCAAGGCTTCCATCATGTTCGCCCGATAAGAGATCACGTAGGTCTAAACTGTCACCTTGAGCGATAGAAAAGTTTGTAATCACATCATTTGCCGGAGCACCTGGAGTCCCTTCGTCATTCAAATTCCACTTAAAGACATCAGCGCCCAAGGTGCCAGTCAGCGTATCATCACCTTGGCTACCTGTAATCACAGAATTATCGGCTTGAGCAGTGAACGTAAGCGACGTATCAGGGTTGCTTACCGTAAAAGAAACATCTTCAGCGATGCCAACACTACCATCAACTTTAGTATAGGTGGTACCACCACTAACTTGAACATCACCATCAGCCGTTGTATAAGCCTGACCATCAGACACCAAATTGATACTAGTAATACCCGCATCTGTGAGTGATTTAAATTCACCCGCTTCGACCATACCATCACTATTAATATCTTGCCAAACACCAAAGCTAGTGAAGGAACCGTCTTGTTGGTTAAGAATACCATCCAAATTAACGTCATAGACTTTAGCCAAGCCTTGTAAATCGGTTTCACCCGCTTGTGTTGAGAAAGTAATGCTGAGTGAACCATCACTGCGTTGCATGGCTAATAGGCCATCAGTACCCGCTACCCACGCAGTGGATTCAGCCGTGCCATCTTGATTATAATCATACATCACACCCACATTACGGTTGAGGTAGGTAATACCATCGGCATTAAGGTCAATGGCGATAGGTGTTATTTTCAAAGTACTACCTGTCAAAGAAACAGAAGTAATTGAAGTTACACCGTTAAGATTAATGACGACATCATTAGCCGTAACACCCGCAACCCCATCGGAAATAAATACATAATAGTTACCAGTTCCAGCAAGTTGAAAGAGTGCAAATTTACCAGCAGAATCAGTAGTAGCCGAAGTAAATCGAGTTGCTATGTCATTGAGAGCATCAGATAAAGTAGTACCCGAGCCAACAGCAAAAGTTGCGACACCTGTTGTTTGATTAATACTTGCTTCATTTGTAGTTACAGGATTTGCATTTCCGCCAATAACCATGGAAGTCGTATAGCTAATAATATCAACTCCTTTTGCGTAGTCAGTGATGGTGTCATAACCGGTTGATTGTCCGCTATCGCCAGCCGCAAATTTGAAAGTATCAGCGCCAGACCCGCCAGTTAGGGTATCAGCAGCTAAGCCACCAACGATGATGTCATTGCCAGCGCCTCCATCAATTGACTCAGCGTAATTAGAGCCCAAAATGGATTCATCAAGACCAGTACCCACAATCGGCGAACCTATTGCGTCACCCAATAAACTGATACCCAAGATTTGACTGGCAGATATATCACCATCACCATCGATAGCAGAAATAGAGAATTGAAGCACTTGGTCAGGCGGTAAAAGATTTTGACTGTAATTAAAGCTATCCACTTTAGCATTTCCACTTATGGTGTAAAAACTAATTGAACTAAAGTCACTTGTTGGATCTACTTTAATAGTTGCATCAACAGAAGTAGATACCGTTCCAGTTTCACCTGAATCTGTAACCCAGTTCATAGAAAATAAACCACTACCTTGATGTTTAACCGTAAACGATACGCTATCTACTAAATTACCAGCAAAAGAAATACTAAAATCATCACCAGGATTTAGATTACCATCGTTAACACCAAAGCCGGCACTAGTCGGTTTGATCGTATCACCACCTAAACCGGTAAAAATAATTTGATCGCTCCCAGAGCCGATTGTTAGCACTGGAACACCGGCACTACCAGAGACTGTTCCAAAAAAAACAGTTTTATCTACAGAGGGTCGCGGATCGATTAATGTGAAATCGTAGGTACCATCTGACTTGATGGTCAGCGAAAAGAAACCCGTGTCACTGGTGCCAGTACCGGCAGTAATAGTGGTGGAGCCATCTAAATTGTGTGTCGCAGTAGAATAATTCAAGCCAGTAACTTGGGTTAATGCAGATAAATTAATGCTACCTTCACCATCTGCACCAAAAGCAATATTGTGAGTACCCGATAGTATTCCAGCCTGATTGGCAACAATACCCTGCATGATTTGAGTAAAGGAAGGCAC
>CAMDWT010000089.1 GCA_945877505.1 Crenothrix polyspora | reverse complement strand
GAGCCAGCACCAACTCGAGATCATACTGAGCGGATGTTATCCGGATTTTCTTATCCAGTAACCAAACAAGGCAGTAAGGTTACGATTAATGCCAGTGGAAAGTTAACGGCAAATGATATTGATGTGCCTAGCGATATATCATCAGCGGCGTTTTTTCTAGTCGGTGCGTCTATTGCGCCAGGCTCTGATCTTTTATTAAAACACGTCGGTATTAATCCTACTCGTACAGGTGTTATTGATATTCTGAGATTGATGGGTGCTAACATTGAAGTGCTCAATGAGCGCGTTGTCGGTGGAGAGCCGGTTGCAGATTTACATGTAGTATATAGTCCGCTTAAGGGTATAGATATTCCTGAAGAATTAGTGCCATTGGCTATTGATGAATTTCCAGTGTTATTTGTTGCAGCGGCTTGTGCACAAGGACAAACTCGATTAAGTGGGGCGGAAGAGTTAAGAGTTAAAGAATCAGATAGAATTCAAGTGATGGCTGATGGCTTGCAGATCTTGGGTGTAGATGCACAACCAACAGCCGACGGTATGATTATTCAAGGTGGCTCAATAGGGCATGGTGTAGTAACCTCACATGGTGATCATCGTATAGCAATGTCGTTTTCAATAGCCGGATTACGAGCCGATGGCCCTATTACGGTGCTTGATTGTGCTAACGTAAACACATCTTTCCCAGAGTTTAAAGATCTCGTCAAACGATTAGGTTTGGATTTGAGTTGTGAGGAATCTTAGTTTGAATGCTCCTGTATTAACTATAGATGGGCCTAGTGGGGCAGGAAAAGGTACTGTTAGTCGATTAGTAGCCAAGACCTTAGGCTGGCACTATTTAGATAGTGGCTCTATTTATCGATCCTTAGCAATTGCTGTACAAAAAAAAATGATTGATTTGGCCGACGTCAAAGCAATTGTTAGCGTAGCTGAAGCTATGGTGTTAGAGTTTGAATGCGGTGATGAATTAATTGTCACGCTAAATGGTGAAGATATTACTCATCAATTAGGACTTGAAGCGACAGGGAGTATTGCTTCACAGGTTGCAGTGCTACCTGAGGTAAGACAAGTTTTATTGCAAAAGCAAAAAGATTTTAGGCAGTTGCCGGGATTGGTTGCCGATGGCCGAGATATGGGCACGGTTGTTTTTCCCGATGCAGAAAACAAAGTATTTCTAACGGCCAGTGCTGAAAAAAGAGCCGAGAGAAGATACAAACAGTTGATAGAAAAAGAAATTGATGCTAATCTTGCAAGGATAACAAGTGAAATAGAAGCTAGAGATCGTCGTGATATGGATCGTGAAACCGCTCCATTAGCAATGGCCAAAGAGGCTCTTTATATTGATTCTTCTGACATGCCAATCACGGCTGTTATTGAAGAAGTACTAAATTTAATCCGTTAAGGATTTCTGTCTGGCCACATTATGTAATGTGGTTTTTTTTAACTTTGATAAAGAAAAGGTTTGTTCGAGTTTCGACAAGCTTGGGAAATAATAAAATGAGCGAAAGCTTTGCTGCATTACTAGAAGAGAGTTTAACCAGAACCAAGATGAGTCCTGGTGCCATGTTGATCGGTACAGTCATTGATATTGAAAATGACATGGTTATCGTCAGTACGCATTCTAAATCAGAAGGCGTCATTCCAAAATGGCAATTTTTAAACAATAATGGCGAATTGGAAGTTTCAATTGGCGATGAAGTTGAAGTTGCTTTGGATTTATTCGAAGATGGTTTAGGCGCAACCCTCCTTTCTAGAGATAAAGCGAAGAAAAACAAAGCTTGGTTTGAACTTGAAACGGCGTTTGAAAAAGAAGCAACTATTATCGGTGTTATTACCGGTAAAGTACGTGGCGGTTTTACAGTATCTGTCGGCGCATTACGTGCTTTCTTGCCTGGTTCATTAGTTGATGTTCGCCCAATAAGAGATACGACTTTCCTTGAAAATCGTGATCTTGAATTCAAAGTTATTAAAATTGATCAAAAACGTAATAACGTAGTTCTTTCACGTCGTGCCGTTGTTGAAAAAGAATACAGTGCAGAAAGAGAAGAATTACTTAAAACGCTGGAAGAAGGCGCAATTGTTACCGGTGTGGTTAAAAACCTGACTGATTACGGCGCGTTTATCGATCTAGGTGGTATTGATGGTCTGTTACACATTACTGATATGGCTTGGCGTCGTGTTCGTCATCCATCTGAATGTGTTGAGATTGGTCAAGAAATTAAAGTTAAAGTCTTGAAATATGACAAAGATAAAAACCGTGTTTCATTAGGCATGAAGCAAATGGGTGAAGATCCATGGCAAAACATCGCTCGTCGTTACCCAGCAGGTACTCGCGTATTCGGCAAAGTAAACAACTTAACTGATTACGGTTGCTTTGTTGAAATTGAAGAAGGCGTAGAAGGCTTAGTTCACGTTTCTGAAATGGACTGGACTAACAAAAACGTTAATCCTTCTAAGCTCGTTCAGTTGGGTGATGATGTTGAAGTAATGGTTTTAGAAATTGACGAAGAAAGACGTCGTATTTCTTTAGGCATGAAACAGTGCAAAACTAATCCATGGGATGAATTTGCAGCAACTCACAATAAAGGCGACAAGATTTCAGGAAAAATCAAATCAATCACTGATTTCGGTATTTTCATCGGTCTTGATGGTGGTATTGATGGTTTGGTTCACATGTCTGATATTTCTTGGGCAGATGAAGGCGAAGCCTCTGTTCGCGAATTCAAAAAAGGTGATGAATTAGAAACAGTTATTTTAGCGGTTGATTCAGAACGTGAGCGAATTTCATTAGGCATCAAACAATTAGAACAAGATCCTTTCCAAAACTTTTTAGCAACACATGAAAAAGGTAGTTTCGTAAAAGGAACCATCAAAGAAGTTGACGCAAAAGGCGCTATCGTGATTTTAGCGGATAATGTTGAAGGTTACTTACGTGCTTCTGAAATTCAACGTGATCGCGTAGAAGATGCGCGCACTTTGTTAAAAGAAGGCGATGAGCTTGAAGCGAAATTTATTGGTGTAGACAAAAAGAGTAAATCAATTTCTTTATCAATAAAAGCGAAAGATCAAGACGAAGAGACGCATTCAATTAAAGATCATTCTCAGCAGTCAGTAGGAACACCTACATTCGCTGATATCTTTAAGCAAATGGAAAAATAAAGATCAAGATCAAAAGAGGGCATATTGTGAAGTATGTCCTCTAAGTATTTTTTAACAGGATAGAATGTGACAAAATCAGAATTAATTGAAGCACTTGCTAAAAAACAACCCCATCTAGCATTGAAGGATGTAGAGTTTTCGGTAAAATGCATCATTGAAAAAATGAATCAAGCATTATCTTCCGGTGAAAGAATTGAGATTAGAGGTTTTGGCAGTTTTTCATTGCATAAACGTCCCCAGCGTATGGGGAGAAATCCAAAAACGGGTGAATCTGTGGCATTAGCTGAAAAGCATGTACCTCATTTTAAGCCAGGTAAGGAATTGCGTGATAGAGTCGATTCCGCTAAGAATGATTTTGAAATAGCCGATTAATAATTAATCCACGTCATCTTAAATCATCGTAAAGAAGCCTTATATCTTTACGGTTATTTAAGATGACGTGGGTTTTTTATAAAGTAATTGAATTAATCCCGCAAATATTAATGTTTGATTAACCATTAATACCCTCAATAGATACATTGTTCTACTGTTTTTAAGTTAATTATTTTTAACAATAACGCTTAAAAATTACTCATCTTTAGCCTAGCAATTTTTCAATTTTAAATTTTTAAATAATTTTTTAAAGAAATACTTAGGTTGGTTATTTATCTTAACGGTAATTTTCCCGCATCAATAATGAAGCATCTTTTTAAAGGGCTATTAGTTTAAATACGAATGGTTTTGATTGAGCTTGAATGTATGTTATATTTTCATTTAATGAGAATGATTATTGATTGCTCGTTTTATCCTCCAATTTTATGATTTCCAAGGTTAACTTAATGGCAATGAGCTTAAAAAATTTATCTGTAGGGGATTTAGGAAAAATTATTGGCTTTGAACAAACAGGTAAAGCCTACAGAAAACGTTTACTTGCTATGGGCCTGACACCAGGGACTGAGTTTAGTATTACTCGATTTGCACCGATGGGTGATCCGGTTGAAATAAAGTTGCGCGGATTTTCGTTAACGCTGCGTAAAGATGAAGCAGCCATTCTATTGATAGAGAAGCTTTAATGATGAGTGATTTTACGGTTGGTGTTGTTGGAAATCCAAATTGTGGTAAAACAACACTTTTTAACGTACTCACTGGCTCCAGACAACATGTTGGAAATTGGCCTGGCGTAACGGTCGAAAAAAAAACAGGACAATATTCATATGCAGGTAAATTAATTGAATTGGTTGATTTGCCCGGCACCTATTCTTTAGAAGCCGCCGATGATCTGGTTTCTTTAGATGAAAAAGTCGCAAGGGATTATGTAGCCTCCAAAGCGGCCGACTTAGTTATCAACATTCTAGATGCGTCAAATATCGAAAGAAATCTCTACTTAACCTCGCAACTTATTGAAATGCGCGTACCCATGATATTAGTGCTTAATATGATGGACGCGGTTAAGCAAAGAGGGATAAAAATTGATTGTGATTTTTTAGCTAAAACTCTGGGTTGTCCAGTTATACCCATTACCGCCGCTAAAAAAGAAGGGATATCCGCATTAAAAGTACAAATAAATACCGCAGCAATGAGTAAGCCAATTCCATCCGTTAGCATTAACTATACGAGTGCTTTGGAACAAGCTATTGAAGATATATCCCCAGAATTAGTAGACATCGCTCATCATCATGACTGCAATTTGCGCTGGTTGGCTTTGCGCTTATTAGAAGAGGACACGCTCGCTAAGCATTTTGCGGGTAGCGCATTGAAGCCTATCGTTGAAAAATTGCAACGCAGGGTAGAGTTAGAGACCAATGATGAAATTGATATACTTGCAGCGGATGCTCGATATGGTTTTGTCAATACGCTCATACAAGGTGCTGTTTGTAGACTTAATGAAGTCAGTCGGCATAACACAGAAATAATAGATCGAATTGTTTTAAATCGATTTTTAGGTATCCCTGTATTCCTTTTGGTCATGTACGCAATGTTCATGTTTACCATCAATATTGGCAGTGCTTTTGTTGATTTCTTTGATCAAGCCGTTGGTGCCTTATTAGTGGATGGCTTAGCTCAATTACTAACGCACATTGATTTACCACAATGGTTGATCGTCTTAATGACTAATGGTGTGGGAGGAGGTGTTCAAGTCATTGCTACTTTTATACCTATAATTGGCTTCTTATTTATGTTCCTATCAGCATTGGAAGATTCTGGATATATGGCCAGAGCGGCCTTCGTAATGGATAGGTTCATGCGTATGATAGGGTTGCCAGGGAAATCTTTTGTGCCAATGATTGTGGGTTTTGGCTGTAACGTGCCGGCCATTATGGCCACTAGAACACTTGAAAACCAGCGTGATCGAATACTGACTAATCTGATGAACCCTTTTATGTCTTGTGGTGCCAGATTACCTGTTTATGCGTTATTTGCAGCAGCATTTTTTCCTGTTGGCGGTCAAAATCTAGTATTCGGCTTATATTTGTTGGGCATTATTATTGCGGTATTAACAGGCTTAATTATGCGCCATACGCTTTTCAAAGGTGAGTCAGCGCCTTTTATCATGGAGTTGCCGGCTTATCATATGCCGACTGTTCGAGGCATTTCAATTAGAACGTGGGATAGACTCAAGTCATTTATCTTTAACGCTGGGAAAGTGATTATCCCGATGGTATTGGTACTCAACTTTCTTAATGCACTAGGTACTGACGGTAGTTTTGGGCAAGAGAATAGTAATAAATCAGTATTAAGCGAAATTGGCAGGGCCTTAACGCCTGTTTTTAAACCAATGGGCATAGAAAAAGATAATTGGCCGGCAACAGTGGGGATATTTACAGGGGTTTTAGCGAAAGAAGCTGTTGTGGGTACCTTGGATGCTCTCTATAGCCAGCTTTCAACACCCACAATTGACGCCTCAGAAAAAATGCCTTTTAATCTCCAAGACGCTTTGTTGGCAGCTTGTGCAACGGTACCTAAGAATCTTAGTGCTATAGCTGATAACTTATTAGATCCATTGGGATTAAATATAGGTGACGTAAACGACATCACTTCCGCCGCCAGTGAGCAACAAGTTAAAATGGATACCTTTTCTGCGATGCAGCATAGTTTTGACGGTAAAGTCGGTGCATTTGCCTATCTATTGTTTATTTTATTGTACGCACCTTGTGTTGCTGCAACCGCAGCAATTTATAGAGAAACCAATAGCGGTTGGACTTTCTTTGTTGTCTTTTGGACGACAGGCATTGCGTATATGACCGCTACTATCTTTTATCAAGCGATGACATTTAGTCAGCATCCTGACTATTCATTAGCCTGGATTGGAGGTTTAAGTGGCTTATTCGTATTGGTTTTAATGGGTTTATGGTTAAGTGGTAAAAATAGCATCAAAAAAACTAATTTGGAGTCTCTCAATGATTCTATCTGATCTACGTAGTTACCTAAAAGCGCAGCATCGCGTCGCTTTAGCTGATTTGGTTAACCATTTTAAAATGGATGCTGATGCTTTGCGTGGCATGCTCAGTAAATGGATAAGCAAAGGTAATGTCAGAAAGTTGTCACAAGAGAAGGGCTGTGGGACCACCTGCTGTATATGTGATCCGGCTTTAACAGAGCTTTATGAGTGGATAGATAAATAAAGCGGTAAGAAAAATTTCGAAAAACATTTTTAATTGAAACCAAGTAGAGTCATCCTAGAATTACTTTTGCTTTACCAGTGGGTTGGTTATCAAGCAATAGATCAAAACACAGTCATGTTAGAGCCATAATTATGCTAAAATTAGCGTATTAGCCCCGATAGCTCAGCTGGATAGAGCAGTCCCCTCCTAAGGGACAGGTCGGACGTTCAAATCGTCTTCGGGGCACCAAATAAATGACTAAACGTAACAACGTAAAAAACCGCAAGCTCTGGGGCTTAGCGGTTTTTTTGTTTAAAATGCAGTCAACGATATGCTTTATATCTGCTTGGCCGTTTAAAAATATAAATAGAGGCTGCATTAATAAATTCTTTAATAAGGTCAAAAAGTCGATGGGTTTCTTAGCGGTTAATAGTTGATGACGTTTGTTTGCATGATTTGCTTTTTCAGTCTAGGCTGGAATACTAGAATTACGCTATTTAGATATAATGTTTGATAGTAAGAAGTAATTAGAATATAAATAGCAGAAAGAGATATTTATATCTAATTGTCCTTTATTGATGGTATTTTAGATGCTTTCTGAATTGGCATTCAATTAATAAAAGCTATTGCTAGTGGTTTATGATTAAAGACATTGAGTTTTCTTATGTATACCTCATTACGTATTGAGGATAATCCAAAATGGATTATAAAGCGCAATTTTTTAACAGTGCTGTAATGCCTTTTAATACCTACGCGAGCAGATTTTAGTGGCGTTATTATGGTTACCTTTTTCGCAACTAAGATTCTTTTTTGCAGTGTTTATTTTACCCTGTACGGTTTTTGCAGGTACGCTGCCAGATACTATTCCGTTTGATTTCAATGCACATGGCTTGGCTGATTTTCGTTATATAAATGCTGATGCTAATACGAGTTGGTTAGATCAGGGTCTTGGAGTATATCGCTAT
>CAMDWT010000088.1 GCA_945877505.1 Crenothrix polyspora | reverse complement strand
ATTTGTATTGGTACACAGCAATTAAATGTATACGTTGCGGGCGAACAAGTGCTCAGTTATTCGGTTTCTACGGCTAAAAATGGCCTGGGTGAACAACGTGGTAGTGAATGTACGCCCAGCGGTTGGCATAACATCAGAGCTAAAATTGGTGCTACGCAAGCCTTACAGAGTGTTTTTATTGGTCGGCGACCCACTGGTGAAATCTATAACACGCAACTCGGTATACAAAACCCGCAGCGCGACTGGGTATTAACGCGTATTTTGTGGTTAGGTGGCTTGGAGCCTGGTAAAAATCGTTATGGCCAGGTTGATAGTACTTGGCGTTATATTTACATACACGGCTGTCCTGATCATTTGCTGACAGGCACCCCACAATCGCATGGCTGTATCCGCATGAAAAATGCTGATGTACTCGATTTATTTAATCGTGTCGCCGTTGGAACCAAGGTATTTATACATGAATAAAACACGACTCGTTTTGGGCGTTGAGTATGATGGCAGTGGCTTTTCTGGCTGGCAATGGCAAACCCATCAACGCAGTGTTCAACAAGTACTTGAACAGGCTTTATCTAAAGTCGCAAATCATCCTGTCACCGTGCAATGTGCTGGAAGAACGGACACCGGTGTTCATGCGCTTGAGCAAGTTGTCCATTTTGATGTTACCACAAAAAGAGACTTGCATGCTTGGATGTTGGGGGGTAATAGTAATTTACCTGACGATGTTAGAATCACTTGGGTTAAAGAAGCTGTCGATGATTTTCATGCTCGCTATAGTGCAATTGCTCGTTTTTATCGTTATATCATTCTTAATCGCCCGATTAAATCTGCCTTGTTACGTCAACAAGTCACTTGGTGTCATGCCCCGCTAGACGAAGTTAAAATGCATGAAGCCGCTCAACATTTAATTGGTAAACATGATTTTTCTTCATTTCGCGCGCAAGGCTGTCAATCAAAAAGCCCTTTCCGAGCCATGTATTTTATTGACGTTTATCGACAAGAAGATAGAGTGATCATTGATCTCTCGGCTAATGCATTTTTGCATCACATGGTCAGAAATATCGCCGGCGTGTTGATTGATATAGGCTCAGGAAAACAAGCCATTCATTGGACACAAGAATTGCTTGACGTTAAAAGTCGAAAGCTAGGGGGGATTACAGCGCCGCCTGATGGACTTTATTTAGGTGCTGTTTTCTATCCTGAACACTATAAAATAACGCAGCACGATGTTTTTAAAAAATTACCTGTCGATGCTAGACGGCATGATTAAAAGGGTATTTATCTTAATTCGTCCCTTAACCTGACACTTTGCATTTATTCAAATATAAAGTAGATTGTCCTCTTTAAAATTTAATTAATAACTATGATGAATAATTTTTTATCTTTACAAATTCATGGCGGCGGCGACCACAGTGGCGGTGTTTCAGAAAGCCTTTCAAGTTTATTAACGTCTATTGAAGGTCTTTCAAGTATGGGCGGTGGTGATATCTTCTCCTTAGTCTTACCTGGACTAGCCGGTATGGATAACATCCATCCTCTACTGGTGCATTTTCCTATCGTTTTTTTATGTGCTTTTTTAGCGCTGGATTTGATTGCCACTTTAGCTAATAAATTTCAATGGCGTTTTACGGCGCATTGGTTTCTTTACTTAGGGACACTCTCTGCTATTTTTACCGTTATCGCAGGCTTTAATGCCGCCAATACGGTAGCCCATGGCGAAAATGTGCATGCGATTATGGAGCATCATGAACAAATCGGGATATCCATTCTTTCGTTAGCACTTGGATTGTCGGCTTGGCGTTTAAAGACAGGACCTTTGACTCGAGGTTGGACAAATAACCTTTTCCTACTTTTAGCGACCTTATTGGTGGGCCTTGTTATGCAAGGTGCTGATTTGGGTGGACTGATGGTTTATCAGTATGGTGTCGCCGTTAAAAAAGAATCGCCAGTTCTCAGCCCCCTGACTATCGAATCCAATGTGCAAGTTGTTCCACCTCATTCACATGATCATCACCATCACGACCACCCCCATTAAATCAGCGAGTACAGCGGCTTTTAAAAGCCGCTTTCACTTCCCCGAGCTTAGTTTTTAACGGGTGATTTGAACTTTAACACCTAACATCCTGTGTAAAAAAACTCAGTCTTTTATCAATGCTAAATAGCCTGTTTTATAATCTGGATATTGGAATTGATAGCCCAACTTTTTTAAACGTTGATTATTACACCGTTTATTCATAAGCATTGTGTTATCAGTCATTTTAAGCGCCGGCAACTGTTGTTTCATCTGTTCAGCTAGCCACGTCATCACTTCCCACATCGGTGCAGGGTCATCATCACTGGCCACATAGCACTGTTCCAAAACAACACCCGCTAAACTTTGTTCCAGTAAAAAAACCAGTACATTGACACAATCTTGTTGATGAATTCGATTGGTATAATAATGAGGCGTTTTTTGGATGGCACTACCCTGTTTAGCCATTCTCAAAAGATACTCTCGACCTGGACCATAGATACCTGAAAATCGGACCACAATATTGTCAGGATGTGAGTCTATCAATTGCAGCTCAGCCTGTCTTATGAGCTGACTGGTGATGTTTTCAGGTTCTGCAATAGAGTCTTCATCCACCCACTCCCCTTGTGATTGTCCATAAACACTGGTTGATGAGACAAAAATCCACCGAGGCTTAGTGCCATTTTTAGAAAATCTGTTTAATAAATTATTTAAACCCGTTACATAAACGTCGTGATAACTTTCTTTATTTCGACCCTCAGGTGAAACAATAAAATACACCACGTCAATCGCTGCAGGTACTTCATTAAGTTGCTCAAATGAGGCAATATCGGCCTTAATATAATTAAACTTAGCGCTAGTCTTTTCGGGTGGATTTCTTTTTAATCCCGTGACTTGATGACCTTTAGCTAAAAGACTCTCAGCTAATTGCATGCCAATAGAGCCACAACCGACAATCAAAATTTTCGCCATATTTAAAGGAGTTTTACAAAAAGAAACGTTATTCAAGGAATAAAGCAAGCGACTGCTTTACAAAGAAAATCACCTGAGCCACATACAGAGACTCAGGCGATGAGAGCTAAAACTTACAAAACCATTAGGCCTATTGAGGCACTTACTTGGTTAATGGTGCCAGTGATTTACCTTGGTATTCACCTGTTAATGTTTTTAAGAAAGCGACTATGTTGTTAGTTTCTTCCTCGGTAAAGTTTTTGTTTTTCTGAACTTTACCCATAATGCGAACGGCTTCTGCTAAATTAGCCACTGAACCATCATGAAAATAAGGGAACGTTAACTCAACATTGCGTAACACAGGCACCTTAAAGAAGTGTCGATCTTTTTCATCTTTAGTGACATTAAAACGACCATTATCCGTTTCTGTCAATGGCCCGCCACGCAGTTTAAAATAATCTTGTTTGACGCCCATTTTTTCATACGACAAACCGCCAACAGCAGGGCCATTATGACAAGAGGCACAATTTATTTTAAACAAGTCATAACCCGCCATTTCGTTGGCCGTCAGAATAGCTTTATCGCCACGCAAATACTTATCAAAACGCGAATTAGGTGTCACTAATGATTGCTCGTATCCGGCAATGGCATCGGTTACGGTATCTTTAGTCAAACTTTGTTGTCCATAGAGGGTATCAAAAGCCGTTTTATACTCAGAGACTTGTGTTAATTTACTTACCACATGATCCCATTGCTCACCCATCTCGCCGGGATTAGCTACGGGGCCTGCGGCTTGGGCTTGCAAATCTTTGGCACGACCATCCCAAAACTGAGCAAGGTTATACATGGCATTATAGACACTTGGGGAATTAATCGGCCCTTGCTGTCCTTTTATACCCGTAGCGACCTTAGCTTGATCCGTTCCTCCTTTAGTCAAATCGTGACACGATGAACAGCTCATCGTATTGTCCGCCGAAAGCAAGGGATCATGAAAAAGCTTTTTACCCAACGCTATTTTTTGCGGATCAACACTTACTTTTAAAGGTAATGGTTGAATTGGTTCACCTTTTAACGCTTTAGTCGTATCCTTACTCAACGGCAATAGCGCGCGTTCTTCGGCAATCCAAGCAAGGATAGTTTGCTTATCTTCTGGCGTTAACTTGGCGGCCCAATGCATTGAAAGATATAAATGAGGTGGCATGCTATTGTTAAGTATTGCGCCTTCTAATCGCGCTAACGCTAAAGGTGTAAACTTTTCTTCACCGCTATAAAGCGCCTTACTGAGGATCAATCTAGCAGAGGCATTGCTGATATCTTGTGCCATCAATTGCTTGGCAATTGGCAGCTTTGCATATACAGGCATACGGGTCATTCCTGGAGAATGACAATCAACACATTTATTCTGAAAGATCTGTGTCGTCTTAGCAAAATTTGGCGTAGTTCCGGAAACTGCCACTATGGGTTCGTTCTCTCCGGACAATCCCAGTAGATTTGATAGCGGTAAAAATACTGCAACTGCAGCAAGTAAGAACAATAGTGGTTTTTTATTCATAGTTTTAAGCGAATCGCTGGTTAGTTTATCTTTCAGTAAGGTATAAATACCTAAAACGGGTTGTTTAAGTCATTTTTTTAAGACCCAATATACAGAATTTCTAACTAAAACAATTTAACCCTTTTAGTTTTTATATCACTCTTTATTGTTAAGTCAACCCAACAGGCTCAAGGAGCCTTTTTTTTCACCGTATTATTCCTGCAAACCTAACTTTTCAGTTTTAAATAAACGATGTGTAAAGGCTACCTCAACTTTCACTAAGCTCTTCAATACCATACACTTGAGTTGGGGCATTAAGATCTTTAAAAGAAAACTCACCCATTGACTCAAAGACCCACGATTTATCAGCCACTACTTTAAGAGACTCACTGACTACAATGGGTTTATATAACTCTCTAGCCAACACGCCTAAATTTACCGCTTGCTCAACAGCATGACCTAAAACGGTGTAGTCCATTTTAATAGACGAACCTATATTGCCTTCAATCATCTCGGCAGAAGTTAAACCAAAGCCACACGTTATTTCGTTATAAATAGCACTATTTTGCTTTAACGCCTTAAATTTCTTAAAGGCATCAAGGCTGGCGGCAATAGCCATGTCGGCTTGGTCTGGTAAAAAGTGGGCCACAATACAGCCACTCGAATACTTAGCGACTTGGCCACCGTATTCGATAAAAGAAGTTGAACATATTTCCAAATAACTATTCAACGCATTAACAACGTCCTCTAAAGGAAATTGTTTTGCTAGGGCCGTAAAATCAGTCATGCTGCCGGAGACCACAATTTTTTCCGAACTTTTAATAGGAATCGTTAAAGGATTAATACCCTCCATTAAGTATTTAAGCAACACTGGTTGCGTATAGCGTCCGACGGTATTGTAGGATTGCGCTATATTTTGCAACATCATCCCAATGGCGAGTAACATAAGATCATTACTTTCGTTAAGCGTTACCGTTTTCATCCCCCAGTCAGTAAAAAGCCGCTCTTCACAACCCGTTTCTGCACTAAGAATTGTTATTTCATTATGACGAGGATCTCGACTAATTTTTTCCACTAGCGCATCGACAATCGCTTCTTCACCCTCCAAAACTTGGAAGAAATAATCACGCACTGAAATAAGAACACCCGTCACATCTATTTTTTTATTATTTGCACTAGAAATTCGTCCTATATCAATAATCTCTTCTTCATCAAGGACTGCATTAAGCTTACTCACATAGGTCAGACGCTTCATGCCTAATGAAAGCTCAGGCTGATCCTTTGCCGTTTGATATTGGCTTAAATTTCGAACAGCTTTACTCATTAACCAACCGCTTTTTAGCAACGCTTTAAGATCTTCTTGAGAAATGATCTTCAACTCACAATCAGTTAAACAGCGTACCGTTTCTACTCGTCGATTTTGATGGGTAGGCATGATTTCGCCAAAGTAATCGCCAGGACCTAACTCCCTAACTTTACGCCCGTCTTGAAGTACTTTTAAATGGCCTGAATCAACCGCGAAAGCCATCTGCGCGGTTTCACCAGCACAAAAAACATCATCACCGGCTTTAAAATGTGAACGTTGTAAGTTTGCAGAAGGCGCTTGCGCTAAAACGGCAATATCATTACGAAATGCTAGCACTAAAAACCAATCAATAATAATCCGTAAATTTCTTTCCAAACCCGGCACAGAGAACATATTAATCAAACGCGAGAAAAACCATGCTGGTTTCCCACTGATCATAAACCAACCTATGTAACTTAACGAGTACTCGGCCATGTTATAAGGTTTAATTAAATACGATCGTTGTTTGAAAGGACGTCTTTTAAACCCTTGAGAACTGGCCCATGCATTAAAGCCCGCAGTGGCCCCTAAATCAACCCGATCATTGGTGAAGATAAAAGGTGGATGCGCTAGATTAGGATTACTTCTCGTAATCCAAATGTTCTTAAAGGCTTGCAACTTTAGCTCATCACTGATTGCGAATGGCCAGTTTAGGTCGCCATGTTCCTTAAAAGAAATAGTAGGTAACCCTAGTGAAGCGTTTATGACCAAGCCTACCGGCTGACTTTGACCGCTGGCAAAAAATAAATCTCGCTGCGTAACACTGGTCACTTCATCATGCAAATGCTCAATAACACCGGCTTTTTTCAGATTTCGAGCACGTTTAACTGTAATTTTCTTTTCAAAATCAGACCAACATTGACCTTGCTCCTCAAAAAGATGCACTTGCCATCCTGAGTCTCTTAGCACTGAATAGGAGGATTCAGCAGCGCGCAATATTTGACTCACTTCTACAGCTATCGAGGACGCATGTTCTCCAAAACCTATAATAGCAAAGGTCAGCAGACGAATTTTCTCGGAGGGATCCTCTTCAAACTCAGCTTCTTCCACTAAATCTAACACATACTGCCTGATACGAAGCGCATCAGCGACTGAATCAATAGGACAGGCATGAGACATCATGCCGGAAATACTTGCTAAGTCTGATTTAGGGCTTAATGCTAAGACCAAACTATCATACGGCAACTCTATCAAATCATTGTTTTTACGTTTTGCGATGACTTTTTGGGCTTTCTCATCGATAGAATCAAAATGCCCAACGACAACATTAGTCTGTTGAATAATCCGTCTAAAGGGATTAACAACATTGCCGGGCTGAACCGTTCCACCGATGACTTCGGGTAAAAAAGGCGTGAACAAAAAATTCGCCTGATCATGCAATAATGTAATCTTGACGTTGGAATATTTGCCAATCAGTCGTTCAATTTTGATAGCGACTTGCAAGGCCGAAAGCCCTCCACCCACAATCACAATGTTGGCTGGTTTGTCTCTCGCTAGTGGACGGCGTAAATGACCTGCAGAATTGATCAGACACGATAAAACAACGCCGTAAAAAAGAATATGTTCGGTAGGTGTTTCTGGTAATAGCAACGCAAAAACAGAAAACGCTGACATTAAAAACAACGACAATGGTCTTAACAATACTCCCGCAATCATCAAAATACCGGCACTAACCTCAACTAAGGCCATTACTAACGTAAAAGCCTCTGGATTAATCGATAATATGGGCAACTGATAATGCGTAATAATGCCAATTGATAGATTGGGCTGCATCACTTTAAAAAACACCCCCAAATACAATAAAGTTGTACCTGTGAGAATACGCATAATAGCTTGAGCGCGCTGTCGGGGTTGGTCAGCCAGCCAGCTTTGTATTCCCTG
>CAMDWT010000087.1 GCA_945877505.1 Crenothrix polyspora | reverse complement strand
GCGTTATTTAGACCAGGTCCTTTAGAATCAGGCATGGTTGATGATTACATCAACGTTAAGCATGGCGCCAAAGCCGAATATGCTCATGTCTTGCTTGAGCCAATTCTTAAACCCACGAATGGCGTTATTTTATATCAAGAACAGGTAATGCAAATTGCTCGGGAACTCGCCCATTACACGCTGGGTGGTGCCGATATGCTTAGACGCGCCATGGGTAAAAAGAAAGCGGAAGAGATGGCGAAGGAGCGCGAAAAGTTTACTACGGGAGCCGTTGCTAATCAGATTGATGAAACCATAGCGACCTATGTTTTCGATTTAATGGAAAAGTTTGCTGGTTACGGCTTTAACAAATCCCATTCAGCGGCTTACGCACTGGTAGCCTATCAAACAGCTTGGCTAAAAGCCCACTTCCCTGCTGAATTTATGGCCGCCGTATTATCTGCTGATATGGATAATACGGATAAAGTCGTCATACTCATAGAAGAATGCCGGCAGATGAAATTGGTCATCTTACCGCCCACTATTAATGTATCAACTTATCGTTTTACTGCCAATGATGACCATCATATAGTCTACGGATTAGGCGCTATCAAAGGCGTTGGTCAAGCCGCTATTGAAGATATGCTTAAAGAGCGTGATGATAATGGCCTCTTTTCTGGTTTATACGATTTATGCAAGCGTGTCGATTTGCGAAAGTTTAATCGACGCGTACTCGATGCCTTGATACGCGCAGGTGCTTTTGATGAATTTGATACTAATCGTGCGAGTCACTTGGCCGAGTTACCTACCGCTTTAAGAGTGGCAGAGCAACATGGAAAAATGGCAAAAACGGGGCAAAATGACTTATTCTCGCTAACTCAACAAGCTCCAGAAACGCATGAAGACGACAACCATCAAGATAGACCTACTTACTCTACCCATATCGAACCTTGGACTGACAATGAACGTTTAGCGGCGGAAAAATTAACCTTAGGGCTCTTTCTAACTGGGCATCCCATCGACCAATATGAAACTGAATTAAAACATTTCACCCATGGAAAAATAGCTTCATTGCAAGTGTCTCGTGGAAAAATGGAAGCACGTGTTGCTGGTCTAGTAGTTGAAGTGCGTACCCGTCAAACCAAGAATGGAAAAACCATGGGGTTTGCTACCCTAGATGACAAATCGGGGCGTTTGGAATGCGCTGCTTTTGGTGAGGTTTATGACAAATATAAAAGTATCTTTACGCGTGATAAACTCTTAATTGCCGAGGGCTCTTTAGGTATTGATAATTTCTCGGGTAGCTTACGTTTAACCATTGAAAAGTTATACGAGATAGATCAAGCTAGAGATAGCTTTTCAAGAGGTATTCAAGTGGATTGGGATGCCGCTGGAAACAAACCAGAAGCTCATAAAATGATTGAAAAACTTACGGCGACACTTGATCCTTTTAAGGGCGGAAATTGTCCCATTAGCATCAATTACCGCTCTGATAATGCTAAGACAACCGTTCAACTTGGGGATAAATGGCGCATTCATCCAACGGATGATTTACTGTCACAATTAAAATCATTGTTTGGCTCAGAAGCCGTAGAAGTCCGCTATAAATAAACAAGCATCGGGACGTTATGATACGTCCCGATGACTTTACTTATTACTCAGCGCCAGTCTCAGACTTTACAGTCTCAACGACTTTAGGTGCCGCTTCAGAAACAGCCTGCTTAGGCTCATAACTAGGCGCCGCTGAACTCGTCACTGCAGCCTGAGGCTCAGATCGCTCTGTTCTTTCAACGCGTTGTGCAAAATCACTATCATACGAACGAACTGACGCTGGCTTAGTGTCACCATTTGATGCTTCAGCTGACTCAGTGCTACTCGCTTCGCCCTCACCATCGGCCCTTTTATAGTTTGGATTACGAGGTCTTCTACGATTGGGGCCTCTTCTAGCGCTATTTTTTCTTTCTGGCTTAGCTTGCAACTCATCAGTCGTCACTTGGGGTTCAGCGGATAAAACAATGGCTGACTCCGGGATTACAACATCCTTATTAACACTTGAGGATTCATTTTTGACCACTTCAGCATCATCATTAACCGGCGCAAGATTACGTCTTACGTTTCGGCCTTTGCCTCTAATATTGCGATTAGGGCGTGCTTCTTTAGTTTCAGAAGGTTCTTTGTTTTCGACAACGTCCTTAATTTCTTTATTTTCTTTATTTACGTCTACATTACCATTTCGTTCTTGATTATGGCGATTAGCACGTTGTTCATGGGGCTTTTGACCTTGGTTTCTGCCACGTCTATTATTACGACTTCTGTTGGGTTGTTGACCCTCTTCAGCTACAGGCGCTTTTTGAACGGCAGGACTTGATACTACCTTAACGGCGGGCTCAATACTTGGGCCAACAAGCTTATCCCAAAAACGCTTAATTAAACTGCCCGCTTCGTTCTTTACTTGAACAGGTACAGGCGAATCGTGCATAAATTCTTTAACCGCCGCCTTTTCAATTCTAGGCTTAATTTGCTGAGCAAAATCAGGAACAGCAATATCTTCTACTTTTATTTGTAAATAACTAGGTCTATCGTCAAGGAATTCTTTTTCTTTAATCCTTTCAATATCATAAGCCGGTGTTTCAAGATGCTTACTCGGTAAAATAATAATACCTACTTTCAATCTCGTTTCAATTTGTTCAATGGCATGACGCTTTTCATTTAATAAAAAGGTCGCACATTCGATAGGTAAATGTGCAATAACTTTTTCGGTGCCTTTTTTCATGGCTTCTTCTTCAAGAATCCGCAAGACAGAAAGAGCGACCGATTCAACGTTACGTATCGTACCTTGGCCTTTACAGCGCGGACAAGGTAACTGCGTAGAGTCACCCAATGAAGGGCGCATTCTTTGCCTAGACATTTCCAACAAGCCGAAGCGTGAAATACGACTAGTTTGAATACGCGCTCTATCAATTTTTAGCGCATCCCGAAGATGATTTTCGACTGTTCGTTGATTTTTATTAGACAACATATCTATAAAATCAATTACAAATAAGCCCCCTAAATCGCGCAATCTTAATTGACGAGCAATCTCATCAGCCGCTTCTAAATTAGTATTAAGAGCAGTCTCTTCGATATCACTGCCCTTGGTAGCTCTTGCAGAGTTAATATCAACTGACGTTAAAGCTTCGGTATGATCGATAACTAATGAACCACCTGAAGGCAATGAAACTTCGCGGCAATAAGCCACTTCAATTTGAGATTCAATTTGATAACGGCTAAATAAAGGGACCGCGTCTTGGTACAGTTTTGCTTTTGGGAGAAAATGCGGCATAACCTCTTTAAGGAAGTCTTGCACAAGCTTAAACGACTCTTCATTATCAATTAAAATTTCATCAATGTTGCCACGTAAATGATCACGTAACGCTCTGATAATGACATTACTTTCTTGAAATACTAAAAAAGGTGCTTTCTGCTCAGTAGAAGAGCGTTCAATTGCCTCCCAAAGCTGTAGCAAATAGTTTAAATCCCATTGTAGCTCTTCAGCATTTTTACCACAGCCAGCCGTTCTGACGATCAAGCCCATGGTTTCAGGGATTTCAAGAGAGGCCATGACTTCACGCAAATCACTGCGCGTCTCACCTTCTATACGCCGTGATATGCCGCCCGCTTTAGGATTATTAGGCATTAATACTAAGTAAGTACCTGCTAGACTAATATAAGTCGTTAAAGCTGCGCCTTTATTGCCACGTTCTTCTTTTTCAATTTGAACGATAATTTCCTGACCTTCCTTGATCATATCTTTTATAGCTGGTTTACGACCCTCTTCACCACCCTCTACCGCTTGTCTGTAGAGCGGTGAGATTTCTTTGAAGGGCAAGAAACCATGTTTTTCAGCGCCATAATTAATAAAGGCGGCTTCCAGACTTGGTTCAACTCGGGTAATAATACCTTTGTAAATGTTGGACTTTTTTTGCTCTTTTGAAGGGATTTCAATGTCAAAATCATAAAGTTTTTGACCGTCTACCAAAGCGACTCGCAGTTCTTCAGCCTGCGTAGCGTTGATAAGCATTCTTTTCATTTTATATCCTTGTAGTTCCCTGCTCCATTCTCAGATTTTACTGAACTAGACTGTTTAGCTTATTGCATCAAATTATGTGGCAATACAAACATGAAGTGATCGGTTTAAAACGCAATCATCTTAGTTTTTACGGTCTTATGTTCCATCATCTGCGCACTTTAAAGTTATGTTTGTCGTCGTATTGGTTGACGACAGAGAGTGCGATCAGATGCTAATTTAATTTTTTACAGTCTGTTGGTGGTAAATTCTGTTTTAAACAGGTATTAAAAAAATCGTGCGTCTAGGGTCGAACGATGAACCCGAAAATCGTATAATGAATTATTAATCACACCATCGTGTTATTTTAATCTTCATTAATTATACTAAAAAGCAGTTTCTTCAAAGAAATCTGCAGAGTATTTAAGTGTTTTTTTAAAAACTTGCCTAATATAGCAATCTTATTGCCTTACATCAATTTTAAAGCATCAATTATCATTATATGCTGTTATTATTTATTCCATGACTATAGAAGAAAACCAAACACCTCACGTTATTTATGTCGAAATTAATGAAGACAATTGCGATCAACGCTTAGATAATTTCCTAATTGCCCGCTTAAAGGGAGTCCCTAAAAGTCGGATATATCGAATCGTTAGAAAAGGCGAAGTCAGAGTTAACAAGGGCCGAGTCGATGTTAAATACCGATTAGCTCCCGGCGACATCGTTAGAATACCGCCCATAAGAGTTGCTGAACGCAGTGAAGAATCCTTTGTACCCCAAGGTTTACAAGCGGCTTTGCAACAAGGTATTTTATTTGAAGATGATGGCTTCATAGTTATTAATAAACCGGCTGGCTTTGCTGTTCATGGCGGCAGTGGGGTAAGCTCTGGAATTATAGAAGGCCTACGCCTACTTAGACCTGAAGCGCGTTTTTTAGAACTTGTACATCGACTCGACAAAGACACCTCAGGTTGCCTACTGATTGCAAAAAAACGTAGTGCCCTACGTAAATTACAAGAGCTTTTTCGTAACAGTCAAATCCAAAAAACCTATCAAGCTTTACTTGCGGGACAATGGGCTAGAAAGAAGCTGATCGTAACGGCGCCCTTATTAAAAAACGTCAGTAAAGGCGGAGAGCGTATCGTCGTTATTAGCCCGTCAGGCAAAGCCGCTGAAACGTTATTTAAGCGCTTACAGTTATACCGTAATGCCACATTAGTTGAAGCGTCTCCAAAAACGGGACGTACCCATCAAATTCGTGTCCATGCCGCCAGTCTTGGCCATCCCATCGTGGGAGATGATCGTTATGGTGCTGATGAAACCAATAAGCTTTTTAAAAATAAAGGCTATAAACGCATGTTCTTACATGCAGAAACGTTAAGGTTTCTGCACCCTGTTTCAGAAGAACCCATGTATATTACCGCGCCCTTACCTCCGCAACTCGCTAACTTATTAACCCATGAAGAACCGATTTGATCTACTGATTTTTGACTGGGATGGCACTCTCGTTAATTCAATAGGCTGGATTATTCGTTGCCTGCAAGCTGCGGCATTGGAACACAACATAGCTATTCCTGACGTTGTTACCACAAAGAGTGTCATTGGTTTAAGCACCCCCAATGCCATAAAAACATTATTTCCGGATGCTGATAAAAATACGCAAGCACATTTACTGAGTAGCTATAGGCAACAATTTTCTTCCAAAAAAATCAGCCAGGATGACTTATTCCCTGGCGTTTATCAGATGTTAGTACAACTCAAAGCAACCGGCTATCAACTGGCCGTTGCAACGGGAAAATCAAGAGCAGAATTGCAGGAAGAACTACAAGAAACCAACACTGAACATCTTTTTTGCATTACCCGTTGCGCCGATGAAACCGCCTCCAAGCCTGACCCAACAATGCTACACGAGATACTCAAGCACACCAATATCATAAAAGAACGGGCCTTAATGATAGGTGATACCCAGCACGACTTGTTAATGGCCATCAACACCCCAATATCTGCAATTGCGGTAACCTGTGGCGCGCAATCGGCAGACGTATTAAAACTCTACAACCCTTTAATGTGCTTAAAAGAACCAACCGAATTACTGAATTTTATTTAAGGTTAAAAATCTCATGGAAAATCAACAAGACCATTCTGCTAACAATGTAAAAAGCAATGACGCCAACTGGGAAAGAGGGGTTATAGAAAAGCTGGCTTTAGCCTCAATAACCGAACAAACAAAAACAAGGCGCTGGGGTATTTTCTTTAAATCCTTAATGTTTGTTTATTTGTTTGCCATATTTGGCATAGCCATTTATCCAAAAATCAAACAGTCCGTCAGCAACGATGGCAAATATCACACCGCCGTCATCGATGTAGTGGGTGTTATCGCCGAGGATAAAGATGCTAATGCCGCCACTATTATTGAAAGTCTAAGAGAAGCCGTTAAGGATGAATACACTAAGGGTATTATTTTGCACTCCAACTCACCGGGTGGCAGTCCTGTGCAATCAGCTTATGTCTTTGCAGAAATCAGAAAGCTAAAAAAAGAACATCCAGACCTACCTATTTATGCTGTAGTTAGTGATATCTGCGCTTCGGGCTGTTATTACATTGCCTCAGCCAGCGATAAAATATTTGTTAATCAATCCAGTCTTATTGGCTCCATTGGCGTCATTATGGATGGCTTTGGCTTTGTTGATATCATGCAAAAAATGGGCATAGAGCGTAGGCTTTTAACAGCGGGCGCACACAAAGCCATGCTAGACCCCTTTTCACCGCCTAAAGCAGATGAAACACAGTTTATGCAAACTTTATTAGACCAAGTTCATCAACAATTTATAAGCGCTGTTAAAACAGGACGTGGTGACCGCTTAAAAGAAACACCGGACATGTTTTCTGGTTTAGTTTGGACAGGTGAAGCTAGCGTTAAATTGGGCGTAGCAGATGAATTTGGCAACGACGATTACGTCGCAAAAAATATCATTGGTGCTGAAAAACTCGTCAACTACACCGAACAAGGCACCCTCTTAGACAAACTAGCGGGCAAACTGGGTACCTCTTTCGGAAAAGCGATAAGCAGCTTACTACTGAACCCTTCTTTACGTTAATAAACCACCTCTACACATAACTTATGGCTTCTACAATACCCTACGACGAGATGTTCTCAAGCATCATTGGCAAAGAGTACGACATACTCAAATTGATCTGCCCATCCGTAATCGAAATGAGTCGCTTAGTTGGGGAAGCCATAGGCACCTATCCACCCTCAGTTGAACCGCTGCAAGTTGTTGAACTGGGGGGTGGCACGGGCATCACCACCTTGGCTATTTTGTCATCGCAAGTCAACCTTCACGTTTTCAGTGTCGATAATGAACCCATCATGCAAGAACAAGCCAAACAACACTTGCAACAATGGACAACTGAAAAGCGCTTAGACTTTTGTGCTGATGATGCGCTCACTGCGCTACAACAACTACCTGACAATAGCATTGACATCATTGCATCTGCCTACACACTGCATAATTTTATTAATCATTATCGCGCGCAGGTTATTACTGAAATTTTTCGTGTTCTTAAACCCAAGGGACGATTTATTAATGGCGATCGTTATGCCTTAAATGACATCAGGCAGCACACCCGAGCCGTTCAGGAAGAGATTAGTGACTACTTCAACGTGCTAACGCCGATGAATAGAAATGATCTACTGGAACAATGGCTGGTTCATTTATTTAATGATGAATCACAAGATCATGTGATGCGAGAAAATAGTGCCCTAGA
>CAMDWT010000086.1 GCA_945877505.1 Crenothrix polyspora | reverse complement strand
TCCTCTTCTCGGTACCAGATACAAGTTCCTCTTGTATGTGACCAATAAATCCTTAACTTGTTGTATATCTAGTACTCTTATAACTCGTTAATGAACAACCACACTACATGATGTGGTTTACAATATATAAAGTTGTTTTAAAGCCCCCTAGTGACAAATATGGCACATTGGAGTTCTAATAATGGCGACTATAATCAAAAGATAAAACAGATATCACACTCAAGCTCATAAAAATGGTATTAGTTTTACTAAAACATTCACTAATAAGTTTGATGCTCAAAGATGGGCAAAAGAACAAGAAGTAAGTGTTGAGAAAGGTACCTTTACAATTAAAAAAGTTGAGATTAGTACTAGTTTTCAGATTGGGTCGCTTCATAAAACAACCTAACCAATGGGGCATAACGGCCATGCCTCATCGCGTGTTCCATTGCGGCATAATACATTGCTCTATTATGTCCATCAAAAACGGGTGGCATTAACCGGGCATTTAAACACTGAGCCATTACCAATGCTCGACCTACACGACCATTACCATCACCAAATGGATGAATTAAAATGAAGTAAGCGTGGGCTTTGGCTATAGTTTCTAAAGTAACTGATTTAGCTTCTTTATAAACCCATCGATGCATCTCCTCGTCTATATCCTCAGGATGAGTCGTTTGTACAGCCTCTAATCGCCCCATTACGCGTATCTTTGTAGAAAAAAAACCTGGATTGTCATAAATCCCCTTCATAAAGTCTGCATGTAAAGTCTTAATAGTATCTACCGTTATTGGTAATGGGTCTCCGTATTCAACAATCCTTTGCCATAGTTGCCTATGAGTAATAAAAGTATTGAATCCTTCATGAAAGGTCTGCTTATCCATATTCTTAGGCAACATATTTCCATCGATAATGCTATCAAAGTCAGATTTAGCCATATCCGTTTCGATTTCTATCGTGCCATAACTTAATTTGCGTAAAAAAGGGATAAACAACGCTTCGTCACGTGACATATTATCCGGCAACAATACAGTATCAAAACGTTGCTTTGGATCGTCCCATTCTTGAATTAAAAAATGCTGGCAAAACAGCACATCAATATCTAAACAATATTTACTGGAAATTGAATTAGGTTTTTGACGCCAATTGAGAAGCGTGCGCCTTGATATGCATAGTGATTCCGCTAATTTAGTAGAATAAACAAGCTTGGATTGGAGTCGATCAAGCTTTTCTAGAACATTGATATCTAGGTATTTCATGAAGGTGTTCACATTATTTAATAGTAGTTACTAGAGTAACAATTGTGAGAAACATTTTAAATATAATACATATTGTTTCTCATATGCAATGTATTTGTTCTCATGAACAAATCAATGATTAAGAATAATTCGCTATGAAAACAACACTAAAGTGCGTCATTTGAAATGATTGCCTCAGGATCAACCCCACTTATTTACAAAGCCAGACAACTGAGGTTACACGATTGTATGGCAAAATGACTGCATCGTTTTTAGGTCATGATTGAGTAAAACCGATACCTTTCAAAACAGTTCAAACTATAGCTAATGTCTTAACTTTGGTGAAGAATAAGACCAGTAACGCTTTTTAACGGCTACTTTAAAACTTTCTGATTTCCTATCAACTGCAGGATAGAGAGTCTCGCACCCGTGACAGTCAGAATCGATACCCGCTTCAATTCGCATAGACGAATGAATAAATTGAAAATCATTTTTGTGTTAATTGGGTGTGATTAACGCTTATAAACAATGTATGATAATAAATTGAATTTAAATAGTTTAAATGACAGCTTTAGTTAGTAACAAGTCGGCTTCTTTGCGCCAGCATAATTTTTTCCATTCTAGTACAAAAGCCCCCCCTTTTTGTAAAACTTTTAATTATCGTTGATAATATAAGCTCCAGACTAAGCAAAAGAAAAACTTGAATTACCAGTCTATTCTCCCTTATCAAAAGAATGCTTTTAATTACAAAAAAGCAAAAAATTTTACAGTCTTATCAACTGCAAACTTATTCAAGTTAAAATAATTATGACCACAAACACTATTTTGAAATTATCATTTATTAGTTTGATTTTATCTGGCTGTAATGCGACAAATGACGCCTGTGATTCCACCAACATTAAAAAGGCTATTTATCAGCAGGTAACTCAGCAAACTTTAGCTACAACCAGTAAAAAAAGGAACGATTACTTTGAAGGTCCAATGATATTTGGCGCCTCAAAAATCAGGGAATCATTAGCGTTAATTGATTTTGATTTGATTAATATAGCACTAGTCAATCACCCTCAAAATAGCTCAACTTATGCGTGTACTGGGCAACTCAACGTATCGATTCCACCACCCATGTATGCCGATGCTGAGTGGGTACTAGAGACACAGCGGCAACTAAAAATTAAAGATATTTCTCAAGAATTAAATATCAATAACGCTATAAATATTTTCACCCAAGAGATTAAGTATTCAATTGACAGTGCCGCCGATAACAAGCATCCCATTGTTCAGTTTAACGGTAATGAATGGGTACAATTATTAGACACTATCACTACCGCATTACTTATAAAGTCGACGCCTAGCCATCAAGAAATAAAATTAAATCCATTAACTAAAAACCAGGTGCAAAAAACTGAGGCCCTCAAAACGAAATTACCTTCCTCAGACAAAAAGCCATTAGTCGTAATAAAAAACCCATTAATCAAAGCTAATGAGCTTGAAGTAAAAAAAGCACCCCTCCAAAAACCAAGCGCTAACCGCCCTATTACACCCAGCTTTAACTGCAGTAAAGCCACGAAGCCAACAGATATTACAATTTGTGCTAAACCAGTATTAGCTACTTTAGATGTCGACAATATGCAGCACTATAAAAACGCTAAAATAATTAATCCGGCATTTACAAAAGAAATATGGAAGGCATCAATAAAAGCTAAATATGCGTGTAAAACCGATGTTGCCTGTATCGAAAAAAACTATAAAAAATCTATCCAGCGCTACCAATGTACTGCTGCAAAAAATAAATCATGTTAATAGCTTAATTATATCCATGCCGCCTTACAAACCAGGTTTTAACGCAGTGAGTAAGCAGAGAATAACAGGATAAAAATACTCCTTGGGTAAGCGAACAAAGCCAAGCCTACTAGCATTAAGAGAAAACAACTTAACCTTGCCACCCCCACAAACGTCTAAAAACCATTTTATTGGATTTCATCGTCATTATGGTATTAACTCCAATTAGTAGAGGGTTGGGTGGCTAAGAAATAAAGCGACCGACTGTTCTGGTTCTTGGTAGTCAATGTTTTATTCAGTATTAGCAATAATTTTATGTATACGTTTCGTATTTAAAGCGATGACAACCAAAATAAAGGGGATAGATAAACCTTCTACAATGCCAGGATTAACGGTTACGCCAAAGACATGCAAGGCCTCTGAGAGCTTGCCAATAAGGCTAGCCGCATAATAAGTAATGGCTACCATTGAAATTCCCTCAACCATTTGTTGCATACGCAATTGCATTTTTGCACGTAGATCCATTGAGGTTAGTAAACCTTGATTTTGTCGCTCAATAATAATATCGACGCGCGTACGTAATAATTGACTGGCATTACTAACTCGCTCAGACAACAGGGTAAATCGATGGGAAATGGATTCGCACGTTTTAATGGCTGGTTCTAATCGTCGTTTAATGAATTCACCCAAAGTCTGAATTCCTTGAATTCTAACCTCACGCAAATCATTAACGCGTTGCTCTACTAATTGATAATAAGCACTGGCAGCCGCAAATCTAAAGTGATTGCTGGAGATATAGTTTTCAACTTCCGCAGCCAAGGTCGTTAACTCATCCAATAACACCGCATCATTATTGTCAGGTAACGTCATAGCGTTAGTAATGGTATACAGCTGTCTATCTGATTTATTTAAGGCAGGGTATAATTTTTTGGCTATTGGGAATGCCATGAGAGCCATGACTCGATAAACTTCAATTTCAAATAAGCGTTGCAATAAGCGCCCTGCTTGCTCAGCCCTTAAGTCATTATTAACAATTAAAAAACGACTAAAACCATCGACATGTATACGAAAGTCGGTAAATATTGAAGCTGCACCACCCGTAACTTTAGACCCTATGACGGCGTTACCCGCGAAATGGGCTGAGAGTGTTGATAAATCTGATTGATCATCATAGTTAATGTCAATTGCTGAGACTACCGTGGCATGAGCGGCTACAATAATTTGCCCTGTTAATTGCGCCAACCAATCCACGGGCACTTTTTTCAGCGCAGAGTCTGTAAAGATATCTTTAGGGGTGTCATGAACATAAAAACTGTACGTACTAAATTCGCCATGCTGTTCCCAGCGAATTTGAAATGAAGTAAATGATGCACTAAAGTGATCAGAATCTTTTTCGGGGGGCGCAACCGCAAATCGCTCACAAAGCGAAATTAAATGTTGGCGTTCTTGTAACTTTTCCTCATTCGTTAACAGCAAAGCTAGATGACTTGCTCTAACAGGCAGATTAAGACTAAAGGGCGCGCGAGCATGTACTTCATTGTGAAGAACAAAACGTTGTGGATGGTTTTTAGGGATCGGGAATAAAGTTGTCACTAGGGAAAAGGGTCTCTTTAGGTGGCCAATATAAAAGCTAATTTAAGAAGCTAAAAAATAAATTCTAAGGAATGACTGGTTATAGCTTTCCTAAAATGCGCTTAAGTAGCGATATCATTATTTAATTGTGAATGGGATTACCAATCACCAAATCTGCCATTATCCTCAATAAATCGACTGCCTCCGCTTAATACACAGCTTATTTCAAAGCAGAACACATCATTACTATCCGGCGTTGCGCCAAACTGATCAACTTGCACTTCATATTCGGTAGCTTCACTAAGTAACTCACCGTCCTCATCATACTCCGCATTAACGCCAAAACAATCGCCGTACACACCCATCATAAGGTTGTCATAGATAGCAATATAGCGATCGTCATCAGTTTCATAATCCTTTGCATCCGTCCACATACTACAGGGGGCTTGATGTAACTCTTCAAAGTTTTTAGCTATTTGTATTTTTTGATTATCATCGTTCATTGGTATTTATCGTTTCTTACGCGTTTTAAAAAATATAAGGTACAGTTTTTAGTGATTCACTCAAAATAGCAGTGCTTCATACAAACCATTATCAAATTAATATGAAAGATACCATATCTGCAAGGGCATAGAGAATAAATTTCCCTTGTTTATTAAGGCCAATGGATTGATTTGTAGTTGTATTTAAATTTATTACAACGATTTTGGCGCAGTCTGTATAATTGATGACTTATTTTCAATGAGTTACGTGTTAATGTTAGGCTGTTGATAAGTGGTTAGTTTTACCTTATTGCTGAATTCATAGGCACGAGATATACCGTGTTAAACCCTCATTAAAACCCATAAATCAAGTTGATAGTTTCTCAAGCCAACTGATAATTGCACGTTTCGTTTTTACCCTAGTCAACTAAATATATATGATGAAGTCAATTCTTGCAGATGATGCGGCTATTGAACAGGCAGTTCTGTTATTGCAACAAGGCCGCTTAGTTGCATTTCCAACCGAGACTGTCTATGGCTTAGGGGCTGACGCCTCTAACCCTGAAGCTGTTCGACGTATATTTCAGGCCAAAGGACGTCCTGCAGATCACCCCCTCATTGTGCATATTCCTAGTGCTGACTGTCTAAAAGATTGGGCCATAGATATACCAGAAGCCGCGTACAAATTAGCAGAACAATTCTGGCCAGGACCTTTGGCTATCATATTAAATAAGCAAGCAAGTGTACCCGTTGAGGTAACTGGAGGGCAAGATACAGTCGGTTTACGGATGCCCAATCATCCCGTTGCACTACAACTTTTAAATGCATTTGGTGGTGGGATTGCTGCGCCGTCTGCAAATCGATTTTGTCGAATTAGCCCAACACAAGCAAGTCATGTTGAAGAAGAGCTAGGCGATACTGTTGATTTGATTCTTGATGGAGGTGCCAGCATGATTGGTGTAGAGTCAACTATTATTGACTTAAGTGGTCAGAAACCGACCCTATTGAGGCCTGGGCACATTACTCAACTCGAACTTGAAGCCGTTTTACAAACTAAAATATTGATTGCCTCTTCAGTATTCGAATCTTCAGATCCTATCTTGCGTGCACCGGGTATGATGGCCGTTCATTATGCCCCCACCACAACAGCAAAGCTCTGTTCAAAGCATCACTTGCCAGAATTAATTGAAGCGCTAAGTAGACAACATAAACAAATAGGGCTTTTAACCTATACCTTTAAGTCAATAGAGACGGCCTTAATTCACTCAATTAACATGCCTATTTCGGCTGATAACTATGCCCAATCATTATATGCGTCACTTCGAGAACTCGATAATCTGAAGTTGGATATTATCCTGATCGAGCAACCACCAGACACTGAAGGCTGGCAAGCTATTAATGATCGACTTTTTAAAGCAACTTCAACTCAATGATTATCCCGGCCTCCTGAGTTAATATTGTTGCGTGTTTAATTAGGATAGAATACGATTGCTAAAGATAGTCTATTGGTACTTAACACGCTACAACATAGTGTTGTTTAAATGACTTACTTATAACTTAGGAGTTTCCATGCATAAATACTTAAAAAAGCTATTGTTTACTAGTGCTGTAGCAACTCTTACTTTATTAAATGGTTGCGTTTCTGAAACAAAATACAATGACTTAAATGCGCAATATCAACAACTACAAGGCGAGTTTAGTGCTGACCAAGCAAAAATCGAGCTTCTTGAAGGTGAGTTAAAAATAACCCTGCTAGACAAGGTCCTGTTCTCTGAAGGTGGCTTTACGCTTAATGCGCCTTCAAAAAAGATTCTAAGCAAATTAATCCCTACACTAACAGGCTTACAGCAGACAAAAATTATTGTTAATGGCTATACAGATAACGTACCTATTGGTCCTCGATTAAAACGTCAAGGTATTACCTCCAATCTTGTACTGTCATCAAGACGCGCCGATGTGGTTGTTGAGTTTTTAACTCAACAAGGTGTTAAGCAAAATCTACTCTCTGCTCAGGGATTTGGTGAATCAAATCCAGCCGCTTCAAACGATACTGCAGAGGGTAAATCACAAAATCGCCGTATTGAGGTCACCCTAGTGGGCTCAGGTAATTAAAAATCAATTCATCACTCAACATGTCAAACTCGACTATAACTAAAAGGTAATTATCTATGCGCTATTCAAACCATAATTTGATAACGACGTTATCAACAATACTAGGGGCAACAACGCTGACAGTATTGCTTTCTTCCTGCGCAATGATGCAAGCAAGTCAAGCTCAGGATACCGAGCAACTCTTAGCGGCCTCTGGATTTAAAATGGTACTCGCCAACACGCCAGAAAAAATGGCTCACCTCAAAACATTGACCCAATACAAAATAGTTCCATATCAAAAAGATGGGGGCAACCATTATATTTATGCTGACGCAGCTAACTGCCAGTGTTTTTATTGGGGACAGGATGATGCTTATCAAGCTTTTATGTTATTACAAGAACAGAAAAACATTGCCGATGAAGATCGAATGAGCGCTGAAATGAATCAGAATCAATATTTGGAGTGGGATACCATGGGCTATGGCATGGGCGGTTATGGTATGGGCTTTTATTAATATAATTACTGCTGAAAATAAGGTTGGGCAATTGTTTACCCAACCTTTATTAATGCAGAAAATTAATTCCAATTAACCCGAACACCTGCATAACCAGTTGCTGGTGCACCTGGCCCCATAAAAGTAGTTGTTTGATTGTTTTTAAAATAATCCTGTCCCATTTGTCCAAATGACGAGTAGTGATTATCGAATATGTTACGACCCATCGCAAATAACTCAATATTTTTAGTTAAT
>CAMDWT010000085.1 GCA_945877505.1 Crenothrix polyspora | reverse complement strand
ATGGCTCGAAAAGTCAGGTAATGGAATACACGAAAGCCACCATCAAAACTTATTAAATAATCTGCAAAATAAAGTAACATCGTTTAATTCCTGAAATCGTCAACTAAAGCTGCCACTACAACTTCCATGCGCTGTGCTCTTGAACCTTTAATTAATATTGTCTCATCGCCTTCTAACTCTTGTTTCAGCGCCGCCATTAAATCTAGCTGATTTTCATAAAAAGTAGCTCCCGTACCAAAGGCTGCTACTGTTTTTTTGCAATCTGCCCCTACGGCCATTAATCTAGTTACGCCGCTGGATTTAATTAACACGCCCAATTCCTCATGTATTTTTGGGCTATTTGGGCCTAATTCACCAAATGCACCTAAAACCACCCATGATTTACCTTTAAAATTTGCTAATACATCAAGAGCAACTTTCAATGACGCCGAATTTGCATTATAGGTATCGTCTATTATTATTGCGCCGGTGTTGCTAACTAATGGCTGTAAGCGTCCAGTTACAGGAACTATGCTTTCCAATCCTTGTTTAATTTGTGTCAGATTTATTCCCAAAGCTAGGCTTGCGGCCGATGCTGCCAAGGCATTAAGTACATTATGCCGGCCAGCTAATTTCAAAATGATATCAACTGAACCTTGATTCGTACTTAATTCAAATTGTGTAACAAAAGCTTTATTATGAACTTTTTCTTTAATTGCATTAGCTGTTACATCAGCCCCCACATTCAAACCGAATGACAATAAAGCTCTATTCCCAGCGACTGACTTCCAATAAGTAAAATATTCATCATCATGATTGATAATTGCAGTGCCCGTCTTTTTTAACGTTTCTATGATTTCGCCTTTCGCTTTTGCAACGCCATCAAGACTTCCAAAACCAGCGATATGCGCAGCACCTGCATTAGTAATGATCACTACATCAGCCTCTACATAATGACTAGTGTAGGCAATTTCTCCGTTATGATTCGCACCCATTTCAATCACGGCATATCGATGCTGCTCATCCATCTCTAATAAAGTTAAAGGCACGCCAATATCATTATTTAGATTGCCATGTGTAAACAAAACAGGATCATTAATAGCCAATATAGCGGCAAGCATTTCCTTAACTGTGGTCTTACCGTTACTTCCAGTAACTCCAATGACAGCAAGAGACGATCCATTCTCTTTATTAACAGATTTTCGCCATGCACCTGCTAATTCAGCCAATGCTAATCGTGTATCTTTGACAATTATTTGTGGCAAACTAGTATCAACTTCTTGTTCCACAACAGCAGCACAGGCCCCAGCATAGTCAGCTTGATCTATAAACTGGTGACCATCAAAAACTTGTCCTTTAATTGCAATGTAAAGTTGGTTGGGCTTAAGTGCACGAGTATTTATGCTGACAGATTCAAAAGCCATGTCTTCGCCAATCAATTTTCCTTGCATAGCCTTAGCGCAGTCACTTAGCATCATTTTCATGCTATCCAGTCCTCGCTGTTAATGCATCATTTATAACCTGACTATCGCTGAAATTCAGTCGAACTCCATTGATTTCCTGATAGTGCTCATGCCCCTTACCTGCAACAACAATACAATCTTTTGCTGATGCTCTAGTTAACACACTTTGTATGGCCAGAGTCCTATCTTGAATGACCTCAACATTACGACTAATAGTCGAATTGCCTATGTCTTTGCAGCCCTTTAATATGTCATTAACAATATCTAAGGCGTTTTCATATCTTGGATTGTCATCAGTAATAATGACATGATCAGCCCACTGAGTTGCAATTCGTCCCATTTGTGAACGTTTACCTTTATCTCTATCACCACCGCAGCCAAATACTACCCATAATGCTTGGGTACAATGCTTTTTAGCACTAAACAGAACCTTGTCCAAAGCATCCGGAGTATGAGCATAATCGACAAAAACAAGAGGGGTTCCTTTACCACCTAAACGCTCCATGCGACCGGTTATTGACCTAATGAATCCCAATCTTTTTATAGCTTCAGATTCAGTTATGCCCATTGCTAACATTGCCGTGAAAACTGTCACTACATTTTCCACGTTAAAATCACCATAAAGTGGAGCTTTTATCTTGTGTTTATTATCTTGGCAATGCAAATCGAACTCGATACCGTCATCCGTGTTCACTATATTTTCTGCTTTGATACAGGTGCAATCTGACCGTGTTTTTCCCTTAACACTAAACCCCCATATCGCAACATTTTCTGGTATGGCGGTTATAATTCGATCGCTATACTGATCATCTAAATTCACCACTACAAAAGCTAAGCTAGGGCTATTTAATAACAATAACTTAGCTTGTAAATAAGCTTCCATGGTGCCGTGATAATCTAAATGATCGCGACTGATATTAGTGTATATAGCTCCTTTAAAAGCTACACCATTAATGCGACCCTGATCCAATCCATGTGAAGATACCTCCATTGCCACTACTTTCTTATTCGTTTTTAATAACTCTGCCAAAATTCTTTGCATTTCAAGTGCGTCAGGCGTGGTATTAAGTGTTTTCTGCAAATTGTTCCAATTACCCCAACCTAATGTTCCTACGATGCCGCAGTCATCTAGCATCTGGCTTAGAAATTGGCTACAGGATGTTTTGCCATTGGTTCCAGTTACACCAATAACAGTCATCAGTTCGGAAGGCTTCCCATAAAACCGAGCAGCTATATGACCCAATTTCACTGCCAACTCATCTAAGGCAATCATAGGAATCTGAGAGCTATTCTGCTCAACCAATGTGGATTCGATTCCTGCAGGATCATAAATAATTGCACATGCTCCATTGCTTATAGCCTGATCAATATAAGCCATACCATGCTGCTTAGATCCCGCTAAAGCTATAAACACATACCCTTGAATAATGTCACGGCTATCTAACGATAGCCCTAGAATAGAGCTATCGTTAGACGAGCTTATATTGATAGTTGAAACCCAATCGTTTAAAAGCTCTTTTAACGTCATATTTAAAGTTAATGCGTTTTCTGGGTTAATAAAATAGGCATCGTTTCTTCTTGATCTGGAGCAACCTCAAGTATTCTTAAGGCACCCGCCATTACTTTAGAAAAAACTGGAGCCGAAACTAATCCCCCGTAATACTGACCAGCAGAAGGCTCATCTATCATGACAACGATAATCAATCGTGGATCAGTAGCGGGAGCCATCCCAGCAAAAACTGCAAAATAATTTTTTTCAGTATACCCGCCAGCGCCCGCTTTTTTTACCGTCCCAGTTTTACCTGCCGCCGTATAGCCATCAACTCTGCCTTCGTAAGCAGTTCCATCTTTCATCAATACAGTTTCCATCATTTTTCTGACGCTTTTAGCTGTTTTAGCTGAAAATACTCGTACGGCATCGTCATCTTCTTCACGCTTCAGTAGGCTCACTGAATGCAAAACCCCATCATCAGCCAAAGCCGTATAGGCTCTTGCAAGTTGCAATGCTGAGCTACTTATACCGTATCCGAATGACATAATGGCTCGATCAAAATCACTCCATTTTTTATAATCTCGCATAGTGCCAATAGCTTCACCAGGGAAGCCTGAACCTGCAGAAACACCAAAACCGAGCTTATGGTAAATATTCCAGAAATATTTAGGTGGCATTTTCAATGCCATCATACTAACCCCAATATTACTGGATTTTTTTATGACATGTGTTAGATCCAATGTGCCGTAATTATGAACATCTTTAACCGTATTACGACCAATTTGATACGTTCCATTTGTCACAAACATACTACTAGGACTCACATAACCACCATCCAAAGCTGCAGCAACAACAAATGGCTTAACGGTTGATCCAGGCTCAAAAATATCAGTTAAGGCTCTATTTCTATGTGAACCTTCTGTCAAACTGCTTTTAGTATTCGGATTAAAAGAAGGTTGGTTAACTGCCGCCAAAATTTCCCCATTTTTCGCATCCAATATCACTAATGCTCCTGACTTAGCTTTATTGAGGCTTACCGCCAACTGCAGTTCCCTGTATGCCAAGTATTGAATACGCTGATCAATACTTAACTCAATATTTTTCCCAGATATGGGTTCTTTGATACTTTCTATATCTTCAATAATTCGACGCTGTCCATCCCTGACTACCCTTTTACTACCCTCGTGGCCTTTTAAAAGTTCCTCATAATAAAACTCCATTCCTTCCTGCCCAACATCCTCAAAGTCTGTAAAGCCGACTAGATGAGCGGAAACAGCCCCTGCAGGATAAAACCGTTTAAAATCCCTCTCAAAATACACCCCTTCTAGCTTCAAAGCTTTTACCTGCTCACTAATCTGTGGATTAACTCTACGGGCTATATAAATAAATCGTCTTTGTGCATATTGCTTTATCAATTCTTTTATTTTACCAGCCGGCAAACTCAGTAATTTTTCCATTTGCATGAGCTGATCCTCTTTCAAAAATTTTAGTTCTCGAGGATTGATGCCAACCGATTCAACAGGCGTACTAATTGCCAATGGCTGTTCATTTCTATCTTTTATCATGCCCCGGTATGCAGAAACTGAGACATCATCAACTTGTCTTTTATCGCCCTCTTCTTTGAGAAATTGCTTATTAAAAACTTGCAGATCAATAGCGCGACCAACTAATATCAACATACAAGCCATCATAAAGAAAACTAGGAAATTTCTTCTCCCAGAAAAATCACTTACCGAAGGCTTTTTTGCATTTCTAACTCGAAAATCTAACATTTACGGCTTTATATAAATAATTTTTTCTCGTAATGGCATAATCAGCCTTAATTGATCTCGCGCCATCAATTCAATCCTATTTTGCTCAGCCAGCATAGACAACTCAAGTTGCATTTGCCCCCACTCAATTTCATAATGATCCAACTCTCTTTCCTGCTTTTGAATCTCAATAAAAAGCAAATGGCTATAATATTTACTATAAATTACCGACAAAGCTGACAATAACAACACTGCCCCTAAAACACTTATAAGTCGCGACATAACCATTTAAATTTTCTCAGCAACCCGCATAACTGCACTTCTGGCCCTTGGGTTTTGGTTAATTTCCTGCGCAGTAGCTTTAAAGCCCTTACTTGGCTTTTTTAAAACACCCTTAAGAATATCAACTTCTTTAATAGGCAGTTTCCCAGGATTATGTTTTGCGCCGGATTCATTTCTAATAAAGCGCTTTACAATTCGATCCTCCAGAGAATGGAAAGAAATCACCACTAATTTGCCTCCCGGGCCTAGAACTCGTATAGCCTGATCCAACACTGTGGACAACTCATCAAGCTCTTTATTGATTTCTATGCGTATCGCCTGAAAAGTTCGTGTCGCAGGATGCTTATGTTTTTCCCTTAGTGGCACTACATCTTCAATTAAATCTGCTAATTGTTTAGTCGTTGTAATCGGAGACTTCATTCGCTGCTCTAATATTGCTCGAGCTATACGCCTTGCGAACTTCTCTTCACCATATTCAAACAGAACCTTAACTAAATATTTTTCATCTACAGTAGACAGCCATTGTTCAGCAGATACTCCGGTAGTGCTATCCATACGCATATCCAAAGGACCATCCCGTAAGAAGCTAAAGCCTCTTTCTGGTGTATCAAGCTGAGGCGAAGAGACGCCTAGATCCAACAAAATACCATCTATCTTTTCTGCTAAACCTTCACTATTGACTATATTTTCTAACTGTGAAAAACAATTATGTTTAAGTTTAAATCGCTTATCTAAACACATGGCTTGCGCGCAATCTGCATTAATAGCATCAACATCACGGTCAAATGCTAACAACTGACCATTCGAACCTAATAAATTTAAGATACCCTGACTATGACCACCTCGACCGAAAGTACCGTCGAGATAAACACCATCACTCTTAATCGCTAATTGCTGCAAAGCTTCTGCATACATAACGGGTAAATGTTCCACTAACAATTCCCCCGTATTAAAATGACAATGTCCCTAACTCTTCCAAGCCGTCATTATCACCACCATCTAACCATTGCTGCTCTTTAGCTATCCAAGCATCGTCATTCCAAATCTCAAATTTATTCAACTGACCAACTAGAAATATTTTTTTATCCATCTGAGAAAATTTTCTTAACTTCTCTGGCAATAATAATCGTCCTTGACCATCCATCTCACACTCAGATGCGTTACCTATAACAAAACGCCTTAATTTCCCTGCCATTTTATTCAATGTGGGCAATTTACTTATCGTTAGCTCTAATTTCTCCCATTCTGGAAGCGGATACAGCCATAAACAACCATGCTCACCAACGCACTGTTCATTTACTGCAACAGTTACCACCATTTGACGATCACAGCAATCTTGCAATTCTTCACGGTAACGTGTTGGAATTGCAAGACGACCCTTATCATCTAAATTGATCGAACTTATGCCTCGAAACAAAAAACCCCCAAAATTCTCTAAAAATAACCACTTACCACCACTTTTTACCACTTTTTACCACTTTTTTAACACTATAAATTCCAAACAGCTTCCAGTCAAGGAAGATTTCATTCGAATACCCTATTTTTTAACAAAAACTTATCAATCAGCTTCTATAAAACAACAATTAAAAATTATATATAAAAAAATACTATTTATTATCATATAGTTAATTGATATGTTGCGGACTTTGGCCTAATCAAAAATAAGCCTTGTTTAAATGTAGGGAGATGTTATTTTTAGGATTAATAATCTATATGGAAGGCGAATTCGATTCTGAATTGCAATTCTAATAACTATGCAGTCTGCCGTTTGTCATCGCCAATAAATAACGCATAGGGTGTTTTGAGGTTTAGTGTTTTTCGCAATCGGTAAATGAGTTTTAGCATGACCTTTTCCTCTATCAATGCAAAAACTTCCGATATCATTTTGATTTGTTGGCGCTGATTGAAAATTACTAGGTAATCCATGTATCCTGCTTAGTTATTAAGCCGGTGTAAATCAAGAGTGAATTACATGTCTACATTCGCAAAAGTTCGAAGGTTATTTCATTGTGACCAATTATCCATCAATGAAATCTAGCAAAGGACAAACCTGTCGCCTAACGTCATTTGACACCCCATAATCCATTTTTGTGCACTTACTTCAGCCAATGTTTTATATCTGGGTAGATCTTCGAAGTGAAAGACTTAAAAAAATCAGCAGAAACCGAAATAGCGAATATGTCTTGCCAGAGCAAAGGACTGAAAGAATCGAGATACAACGAAAAGACTGTCAAGCGAAGCGAATGGTCATTTGAAATAGAAAAGAACGGCAACTACGGCGATTTCCTAACTAGCGGTGATTGGAAATCATCTGATGGATACAGGTCGAAGCCAAGGCCACAAATAGCAAGCTGAGCACTGGAGCATCCAAAGGTAAGATGTGTCGGCGGGGAGCGCTGAAAGCCTTTCATTCCTAAGGCTGGATACGTTCGGTGATGCAGGAGGGATAACAGGCATCACCGTTATCGCCACCCGATCAATCTACAAAATTAGCTTTTAAATTTAAATCGCTTTAAAGCCAATGTCAGTACGGTAATAAACGCCATCCCAATATAGGCTATTGGCCAGTTTATAGGCATTGGTTTGTGCGGTTTTAATATCTGATCCTAATGCGCAAGCCGATAACACACGACCTCCGGCAGTCACTATGTTGTCACCGACCTTTTTAGTCCCTGCATGAAATACTTTGCACTCAGTTTGTTCTTGTTCGGGTAAGCCAGAAATAATCGCACCTTGTTGATAGCTGTCTGGATAGCCGCCAGCGGCCAAGACTACGGCTAAAGCAGCTCGCTCATCCCATTCGCTATGGGCTTTATCTAACTCACCAGCCAAAGCAGCTTCACAGAGTTCGACTAGGTCACTTTTCATCCGCATCATGATGGGCTGTGTTTCAGGATCGCCAAATCGGCAGTTATATTCCAATACTTTAATAGTGCCATCTGGACTAATCATTAAGCCCGCATAAAGAAAGCCAGTGTAAGGTAGGCCATCGTTAGCCATACCTTTTAAGGTAGGGGCGATGACATCACGCATGACGCGCTCATGAATTTCTGGCGTTACCACGGGGGCTGGTGAATAAGCACCCATGCCGCCAGTGTTGGGTCCTAAATCATTATTATCACGCGCTTTGTGATCTTGTGAAGTGGCCATCGCCAGTGCATTTTTGCCGTCGGCAATAACAATGAAGCTGGCTTCTTCGCCGACTAAAAATTCTTCGATAACCACTCGATTGCCAGCACTACCAAAGACATTGCCTGAGAGCATATCGATGACCGCATCTATCGCGGCTTGTTCGTTTAGGGCAACGATCACACCTTTACCAGCAGCCAAGCCGTCGGCTTTAACAACTATAGGCGCACCTTGTAGTTTAATATAAGCAATAGCTAGCTCGGTATCGGTAAAGCTTTGATAAGCAGCTGTGGGAATATGATGGCGTATCATGAAATCTTTACAAAAAGACTTAGAGCCTTCAAGTTGTGCAGCGAGGGCGCTGGGGCCAAAACATTTTAGGCCAGCGGCTTGAAAACTATCAACGATACCTAAGACCAAAGGAATTTCTGGGCCAATAATAGTTAAATCGATGTGTTCTTGTTGGGCAAAAGCCAGTAAGCCAGAAATGTCATCAACAGCCAGTGCGATGTTTTCAACGCCAGCTTCTAAAGCTGTGCCTGGATTGCCTGGGGCTACAAAGACTTGGGTAACTTTA
>CAMDWT010000084.1 GCA_945877505.1 Crenothrix polyspora | reverse complement strand
TGTTAGTAAAAATGTTAATTTTGAAATTCATTCGGCCATTGTTTTGCGCCATGCAATACCGCCAAGATTTGTATTTGTAGGTCTTTTACGCGGTAGGGTAAGATGAAGCTTGTGCCGGTCAGCACTAATTCGCGGGTATCTTCAATGCGTCCTAGGCGACCTAATGAAGGATTATCTTGAAGTAAAACGGCACGCTCTTTTATTTCGTTAAGTAGCGTTCGTGCGGCATTGGGATTGTCTTCGGCTATGTAAGTAAATATATCACGTAAATCTTGACGAGCTGGTTCGGACCAGACTATTTTCATGCACGACCTTGGGCTTTGCTAGCGATCAGGTCTTCCATTTCACGCATGACGTCTTCATGGGCAATAACTTCGCCACGATCTGCTGCGGCTATGCCTTGGTTGATCTTGTCACAAGCGGGAGCGTTGGCTTGTAGATAGGCTTTTATGGCTTGATTAACCAGATAATTACGCGATCTGTCCAGTGATCCGGCCAGGCTATCCAGTTTATGAACGATTTCTGATTCGGCTCTGATAGTGAATGCTTCGGTTGCCATTATTCCTACTCCGGTTTGATGTGGTTCATTGGCAATCTTAGCCCAAATATTACTTCATAAGTTAATTATTTTTTTAGCTGACTTGTTAAGGTGTTTTGTTGGTGGTTATGGCAATTAATACCCTTAAAAAAGACTACTGTTTGAGCGCTAGGCAAAGCTGGACGAAAGTTTTGTTAAACTAAGGAGCGACCCGAACAGTTAGGTATTGTAGGTTCCTGAGCTGACACCACTACTTGAATTATAGTTAATCTGGCACTTTTTACGTTCCCATTTGTCTTTTACTTTGCCTTCTGAGAAGGACTGTCATTGGATGTTTGAGGGTGCATCTGAAAAGCCAAAAGCTAAAGCGGTTATGTGGACTATGACGTAACGGGGGGGGCAAGTTCTCTTTATTATTTCTAAAGCAGGATCACTTAATACCAATCAATGGCATGAGTCGCCAATAAATGATGATTTTGCTGCTATACAAAATTTAGCATGAAATTGATAACCGCCTTATACGTTTTTTCGTCTTTCTACAGACTTTAACGCTCTGTAGTGTTGTGTTTAGGCGATTCTGAAATAGAGTCACTAACAAGAAACCTGTCATTAAGGTAAAATGTGACTTTTGCAAAGTTTGACTAAAAGTTCATTTTGGTAATGGCAGTGAGCTATTTAACACTTTGTATTATAAGGCAGACTGCCATTAATCTAACACAGGAAAAGTATAAGGTCGTTTATTGACTTTATTGGACTATTAAATATGTTGAGAATCACTGAACTTAAATTACCCTTAGATCATGCGGAAAGCGCTTTAAAAGTCGCTATTATCGAACGCTTAGGTATTTCACCAGAAGACTTAATCAGTTATGTAGTATTTCGACAAGGGCATGATGCCAGAAAACGTGATGCCATTAGCTTAGTGTATACCGTCGATGTGGATACAAAAAATCAGCAAGCGCTTATGCTAAGGTTGAAAGACGATTTGCAGATTTCGTTAACCCCAGACACGACCTATCAGTTTGTGGCGCAGGCACCAGAATCATTAGCAAACAGACCTGTCGTGATCGGGACAGGCCCCTGTGGGTTGTTTGCAGGTTTGATATTAGCACAAATGGGTTTTAAGCCTATTATTTTGGAGCGTGGAAAAGAAGTACGTGAACGGACCAAAGATACTTTTGGTTTATGGCGTAAAGGTGTTTTTAATCCCGAATCTAATGTCCAGTTTGGTGAGGGGGGGGCAGGAACCTTTTCGGATGGAAAGCTTTATACTCAAATCAAAGACCCTAATCATTATGGGCGTAAAGTGCTCACTGAGTTTGTAAAAGCGGGCGCACCTGCTGAAATTTTACGAGTAAGTAAGCCCCATATTGGTACTTTTAAACTCGTGACAATGGTTGAACAAATGCGAGCGACTATTGAATCTTTAGGAGGGGAAATTCGTTTTCAAAGTCGAGTTGATAGCCTAGAAATTCAAAACGGTCAGGTTCGGGGTGTTACTTTGTCGAATGGAGAAATGATTCAAACGACGCATGTGGTATTGGCGGTAGGGCATAGTGCCCGTGATACGTTTCAAATGCTTTATGAAAAAGGAGTTTATATTGAAGCTAAGCCTTTTTCTATTGGTTTTAGAATTGAGCATCCGCAATCACTGATTGATAAATGTCGTTATGGCAATAGCGCTGGGCATCCTTTATTAGGCGCTGCTGATTATAAATTGGTCCATCATTGTAAAAATGGCCGTGCTGTTTATAGTTTCTGTATGTGTCCAGGTGGAACCGTGGTGGCGGCTACTTCAGAAGCCGGTCACGTTGTAACAAATGGCATGAGCCAATACTCTCGTAACGAACGTAACGCCAATAGTGGGATAGTGGTGGGTATTACTCCTGAAGATTTTCCTGGTAGTCCTTTGGCGGGTATTGATTTTCAACGTCAGTTAGAAGCGCATGCCTATAAATTAGGGGGAGAGACCTATCAGGCGCCGGGGCAATTAGTAGGCGATTTTATTGCTAATAGGCCTTCTATTACATTGGGCTCTGTGCAACCTTCCTATACACCTGGAGTGCATTTAGGTGATTTAAATTCTGCTTTACCTGATTATGCGATAGACGCTATTCGTGAAGCCTTGCCAGCATTTGATAAAAAAATTAAGGGCTTTGCAATGAATGATGCTGTCTTAACAGGTGTTGAAACGCGGACTTCCTCACCGATTCGTATCAAACGCAATGATCAATTTCAAAGTATTAATACGCAAGGTTTATATCCTGCTGGCGAAGGTGCAGGCTATGCCGGAGGCATTCTTTCTGCCGCAGTGGATGGTATTAAAGTAGCGGAAGCGCTGGCTTTGGATATGCTTTTTACGCGGGGATAAGCGTTGCTGATGACTGTTTTTGGTTTCCCCGACCACTTTATAAGTTAGTGAGTTGACTGCCAACTTCTATGAGTTGTCCAAAACTGAGGCCGGCATCATTGCCAGGAATTTTTTCAGGTAAATAGACTTTAAAGCCCTCTTTTTTTAGTAATGAGCATACGTAATCGGTTAAAAGGCGATTTTGAAAAACGCCGCCCGTTAAGCCAACGCCACTGAAAAATCGATCTTTTTGAACTTGTTTAGCTTGCTGGACTAGCGCTAAGGCCAAGCTCGCGTGAAAACAATGACTGCGTTCTGGGATGGTTAATTGATTATTTTTAAGCATGGCTATAAGTGGCTGCCATTCACTTAACCATAAGCCATTAGCATCGTGGTACAACGGCAAGTTAATGCCTGCTTTTTTAGGGGTCCTGCCTGTAGTCTCCAACCACATGGCTGCATGGCCTTCAAAGTCAGAGTATTGCACAAGGCCAGTAAGGGCAGCGGCGGCATCAAACAGTCGTCCTACCGAACTTGATAGAGGGCTATTGATGTGTTTTTGCCAAGCTTGCTTGAGTAGAGACGCTTCAACTGGACACTCAGGCCAATCATCACCTAACTCCCAGCATAAAGCTAAGGCACTGCGCCAAGGTTCCTTAGCTGTTTTTTCACCGCCGGGTAAGCGAAAGGGGCGAAATGAACTTACGCGTTGCCAATTGCCCGGTGAACCTAAAAAACCTTCACCTCCCCAAAATGATCCCTCTTTACCGTAACCTGTTCCATCCCAAGTAAAAACCAGTAAGGTGTCACTAATGTTATGCTCAGCAACCAAAGCAGAAGCATGCGCATGATGGTGAAATACTTTATGTATATTAAAGCCTGAGTGTTTTGCCCAACGACTAGACGCATAATCAGGATGCGCATCACAAACACAATCTTCCAAGGTAAGGCCGTATAGCTCAGTAAGTTCTGCAATTGTTTTTTCGAATATTTGTTGGCTGCGTGGTGAGCCAAGATTGCCTATATGAGGCGAGATAACCACGCGATTATTCCAAGCTAATGCAACTGTGTTTTTTATGTGCCCTCCCACTGCCAATAAGGGCTTAGCCAAATTAAAGGGTAATTCAAACTCGAGTGGCGCTGTTCCACGTCCCATTCTTATGGGTTGCATAATCCCGCCTGTCGCTCTAAAAATACTATCATCGGCGTGCCTTACTATAGGCCGATTATGATGTAAAAAGGCATCAGCAATATCAGTTAAGTGAATTTCAGCATCGGTCTGCTCTGTTATAACAGGTTCCCCGCTTAGGTTGGCAGAGGTTGCAATTAAGGGGCCACTATACTTTTCAAGTAGTAAATGATGCAAGGGACTATAGGGCAACATAATGCCTAATTCATCAATTCCTGGTGCTATCGATTCAGCCAAGTTGGTGTTGATCCGTTTCTTAACAAGTACAATTGGCCGTATCGGATCAGTCAGTTTCTCACGTTCAAGCGGACTCGCTTCAGTGTAGTGTCTGACATAGTCGAGACCATCATGGCCAGACCACGGTAGCATTAAGGCTAAAGGTTTAAGCTGACGATTTTTACGCAGGCGCAGTTTTGATACAGCGGTTTCTGATACGGCTGAACAGAGCAAATGATAACCGCCGACGCCTTTAACCGCTACGATTAATCCTGCTTTTAAGGCCGCGACCGTGGCAGTAAGTGCTACTGTATTATCGTTAATATCGGTTATTCCACCTTGCCGAAAATTAAGAGTTGGTCCACAAGTAGGACAAGCTAAAGGTTGTGCATGAAAGCGTCTATCTAATGGGTTTTCATACTCTATGAGGCATTCAGGACACAATGGAAACTCAGCCATACTGGTGTTGGGCCTATCATAAGGCATGGCTTTAATGATCGAGTATCTTGGTCCACATTGTGTGCAATTTATAAAGGGATAACGATATCGGCGTTGATTTTTATCGTGCATTTCACTGAGACAATCATCGCAAATAAAATAGTCGGGTGGGATATGAGCGTCAGTCGCAGTGCCTGCGATACTGGCTATTATGGTAAAACAATCCAGATCGACAGGAACAACAGATTTTGATGACGGGCTGTTAGGCTGTGCAAGGGGAGGGGCCTTAGCGATTAATTGTTGCTCGAATTGATCTAGTTTTGTTGTGGGGCCTTGCACCCATATATCGATTTGTCCCGCATTGTTGCGTACCCAGCCGGACAAATGAAGTGTTTGTGCCAAGCAGCTAACAAAAGGCCTAAAACCAACCCCTTGAACTCTGCCCGTTATAGTGATTTGTCGTGCGTGTAATTGATCAGTCGTCAATAGATTGGTTTCCGTAATGCTGTTGTTTTAGAAGTGTCGTTTGAAATCTTTAGCCAGTCGTTTATTTCTTAATGCCTGAGGACCACCAGATGCGACAAGCCCCTTCATCAGAGACCATACAAGGACCGACTGGATTTCGAGGGAAACAAGTTTCACCATATAAACGGCATTCGTTAGGTTTAATTTTGCCTAAAATAACACCAGCACAATCACAGCCGGGTGGCATCGCACCTGATTTTTTGCGAGCTTCTTCAGCGTAGATTGGAAAACGATGTCTGGCGTTATGGGTATCAAATTTCATGGACAGTTCCAAACCGGAGTTTGGAATAATACCTATGCCGCGCCAAGGTGCATCAATAATATTAAATACCTGGTTTACTATTTTTTTAGCGGTAATGTTTCCATGTGGATTAACAACTTGGGGGTAACAATTATCTAGGAAAGCAGTGTGTTCTATACCTTGCCTTAATACGGAATAAATTGCAGAAAGTAGGCTTTCTGTTGTAAAGCCAGCGATGGCTGTTGGCATGTGGTGTTGATCCACAACAAAATGCCATTCCTCAGAACCCATTATCGATGCCACATGTCCGGGGGCAATGAGAGCATCAAAGGTTGGTGTTTCAGTATTTAACAACATGGCTACCGCTGGCCAAGTTAAGCGACTACTCAATAATAGTAATAAGTTATTAGGTATCCCTTCTGCGATCATAGCGGCAACGGGAGCGCTAGTTGTTTCAAAACCAGCAATAAAAAAAACCACTGTTTTTTCAGGATTGGCGTTTGCGATATTGACGGCTTCCGTGGGTGACGCGATCGGCCTTATGTCCGCACCCGCAGCTTTTGCCTGTTCCAAGTTGCGAACAGTCCCTTTAGGAACGTTGACAGGCACGCGCAGCATATCACCAAAGGCTAAAAGAATGACATCTTCATTAATCGCTATTTGAATAGCTTGGTAAATGTCTTCTTCTGGACAGATACAAACCGGACAACCTGGGCCTGGGATTAATTCAATAGTAGTGGGTAAGGCAGATCGTAATCCTGCAAGGGAAATAGAGCGTTCGTGTCCTCCACAGACATTCATAATACGAACTTTATCAGGCAAGGGTAGCGCGCGAATTTTATCAAGTAAACGTTTTGCTTCAGTCGACATAAGGGTTAACAGGCTATGGTTTATTTGTTGACAGGATAAAACTTAGGTTTATTGGGTTTAGAGTCCAGTAATGGGTTATTTTGTTGTATTTTAGGGCGCTGTGTTTGTTTGTTTAATAATAGCGCCTGATAGGCCGCTATTTCGGTTTGTAACCAAACTATCCAAGCATCCATTCCCTCGCCATCTTTTGAACTAAATTCGATAACTGGGGCGACATTGGCAAGATTATGTAGGTTTTGTGCGGCTTTTCTGAGTGAAAAATCATCTAGATGAGGTAATAAATCAGTTTTACTGATTAACATCAAGTCTGCTGATCTGAACATAACTGGATATTTTGCTGGTTTATCGTCACCTTCTGTCACAGATAGCAAGACAACATTACGATGGTGACCGAGATCAAAACTAGCAGGACACACCAGATTGCCGACATTTTCTATAAACAACAGGTCCAGATTCTCAAGCGCTAAATGGTGTAAAGCTGTATGGACAAGATGAGCATCCAAATGACAAGCTGTTCCAGTTGTTATTTGGTAAGCCGGAACGCCTTGGGCTTGAATTCGTTTAGTATCATTTTCTGTTTCAAGATCACCTTCGATCACGGCAATTTTCAACGAGTCACGCAGGCGTTTTATGGTGGCCTCCAGTAAGGCTGTTTTACCAGAGCCCGGTGAAGACATTAAATTAATGACCAACACTTTACTCACATCAAAATGTGCACGGTTATGTTCAGCTTGATGATTGTTATGTGACAATAAGTTTTGTAATACCGAAACGGTTGTCACGCCGTTTTTGGGCTGCTCTGCCATAACCAATGAATGATTGCCAGGTGTGATGTTACATCCACAGGTATTACACATTTTTATGTCCTTTTGAATGAAGCGTAAATAGGTATGACTTAATGAGTTTGCACGGAAAGTGCAACACTCGCTAAGATAAGTTCGTCACCACTAATCAAGTTGGTTTCAGGGCTTTGACAACTTTTACAAAGTAAGTGATTGGTGGCTGATTCAGCGCTTATACCGCAGTTTTGACAGAGAATAATAACAGGAGCTATTTCCATAATGAACTCAGCGAGTTCTGCGATGGTGCCAACTTTAATCATTGCAAAGGCATTTTCAAGTAGTAGGGGTTCAATACCGGCTAACACACCAATTTTAACAGTGATGCTTTCAACTGATTGAGCATTGTGTTGTGCAGCAATCACAATAACCTGACTGAGTAGGTCATCACATAATGATAATTCATGCATTGAAGGACTCCTCGGCCAAGAGTTGATCTAGTAGTTCCCAGGTAGACAGGGCCTCGTCAGTCGATATTTTTTGAATCGCATACCCCACGTGAATGAGCAGATAATCACCTATTTCGATGATTTCATCTTGCAATAAAAAGAGACTGACATCGCGTGTTATGCCTTTGGCATAGCAATGTGCTATGAAGCCATTTATGCTTTTAACCTGCATGGGAACAGCAAGACACATTAAATTACCCTCTTAATTAAGCTTATTATTATGCGACAGCTGTTAGATATAGACCGGATAGAGCAAGGGTTGAACCACATAACTTGGATAATAGGGCGTTGCCATAAGTGAGTCTGCCAAGAAAAATACCTATAAAAAGAAGTATTGCTGTCGCTAAGATAAAGCCACTACCGTAAAAGAATGCTGAGCTTTGTTGTGGCAATTCGAGCCCATGAGAGTAGCCATGGATGATAGCAAAGAAACTAATTATTGTGATACTTGAATAAAGAGGCAATTTAAGGTTGAAAAAAATAAGTACACCTAGGGAGACAACACTCAATGCGATCAAAAATTCTAACGCCGGCACCTTTATGCCATTAACACTGACGAGTGAACCAAAAAACATCAGGGCTATAAAAACTAATGGTAATCGATAGAGGGATGATCCACCGACATGAGCGGCCCAAAGACCCACAGCAATTATTGTAAGTAAGTGATCTATTCCTATGAAGGGGTGTAGTAAGCCCGCTATTAAATCAGTGCTTTGATCGCTGATAGCGTGCGCACTGGCGGGTGTGATATAAGACATAATAAGGATGACAGCTAATAATGGTGTTATTTTCTTCATAATAATGTCTCTCTAATAGTTAACCGTTGACTACAAAAATAGGGTAATTGACTTTGCTTTCGTGAGACGTTGTAACCGTTATCTGGTTTGGTGTGTGTTTTTGCAAGCGAATAACAGTCAGTTTAAAAAGTGTTATTGAAAAAAATGATCCTCATTATCATCCAGTTCTAAGTCGAGTGATTCGCCAGGAATTCTTTTTTCTTCCATTACCCACTCCCCTAAATCAATCAACCTGCAACGTTCACTACAAAAAGGTTTGTACAACTGTTCAGGTATCCAGCTAACGGGGCATTTACAGGTTGGA
>CAMDWT010000083.1 GCA_945877505.1 Crenothrix polyspora | reverse complement strand
ATGAACGAACTTGATCAAAAAATAAACACTCACTTTGCGGGTTTAGTGGTCCGTAAGGATTTAGTTAAGACCGTTAAGGGTAATGCGATTGTTCCTTCATATGTACTGGAATATTTATTAGGTCAGTACTGCGCAACCAGTGATGAAGCGTCTATTCAATCCGGTATTGCGACTGTAAAGGAAATATTGCGCAAGCATTATGTACATCGTAATGAGGCGGGGTTAATTCGTTCTAATATCAAGGAAAAAGGGCGTTATAAAGTTATTGATAAAATTAGCGTGGCGCTGAACGACAATGACGATGTTTACGAGGCTAATTTTTCTAATCTGGGCATCAAAAAAGTTTTAGTCGACTCAAGAACTGTGAAAGCACATCCGAAACTGTTGGTGAGCGGTGTATGGTGTATTGCAGATCTGGAATATGAGTTTTCTGAAGAAAAAAATGATAGCCCCTGGATTTTGTCTTCGTTAAAGCCGATTCAATTATCGCACTTCGATTTTGATAGCTATGTGAAAGCACGCAATCAATTCACATCCGACGAATGGATTGACCTGCTTATTCAGAGTATTGGTTTTAACCCAGAGTTGTTTGGTAGACGTAGTAAGTTAACTCAGCTTATTCGTCTTATCCCTTTTTGCGAAAGGAATTATAACCTTATTGAACTAGGCCCAAAAGGAACTGGGAAGTCACATATTTTTTCCGAGTTTTCTCCTCACGGTATCCTTGTGTCGGGTGGTGAAGTTTCCGTGCCCAAATTATTTGTTAACAACTCATCAGGGAAAATTGGCTTGGTCGGGTACTGGGATGTAGTAGCCTTTGATGAGTTTGCCGGAAAACAGAAAAAGGTGGAAAAGGCACTGGTCGATATTATGAAAAACTATATGGCCAACAAATCTTTTTCGCGGGGTGTTGAAACCTTTGGTGCGGAAGCGTCAATGGTTTTTATTGGTAATACACAGCACACTGTCCCCTATATGCTGAAGCATTCAGATTTATTTGATGAGCTGCCTGACAAGTTTTATGACTCCGCTTTTCTGGATCGAATTCATTATTACATCCCCGGTTGGGAAGTGGATATTATTCGTGGCGAGATGTTTTCGAGTAATTACGGTTTTGTGGTGGACTATCTTGCCGAGATACTTAGGACAATGCGTAATCATGACTATTCGGATCGATATAAAGCACACTTTACGTTGTCTTCTGATTTATCGACTCGTGATATGGATGGTATTAATAAAACTTTCTCTGGATTGATGAAAATTTTATATCCGCAAGGTGAGGCTGCTAAAGATGAAATTGAGGAAATTCTTAGATTTGCAATTGAAGGTCGTAAGCGCGTTAAAGATCAGTTGATGCGGATTGATAGCACTTATCCGAAAGTGACTTTTACTTATGAGGATAATGCGGGGCAAGTTTTCTCAGTTAGTACACTTGAAGAAGACGAGTATCCGAGTCTTTATTATAAAACGATTGGCGATACTGAAAGTGAAGGTGGTGATAAAGCGCATATTTTAACTGATGAGCCAGCGTCAATTTCAGTTGATTCCTCGATTGCTTCTGCAGTAGATCTGAAAGAACATCACCGTACTTTTCACGAAAATCAAAAAGGTATTTCCTATGATGTTTTGTTTGGTCCTTACCTGCGAGGAGCAAGTCAAATAATTATTACAGATCCTTATATTCGATTGTTTTACCAAGTACGTAATCTGATGGAATTTATAGAATCTGCTGTTAAGTTTAAATCGCAAGATGAAGAAATTGCAATTCATCTTGTTACTGCAGAAGATGATTATAAAGCGGATCATCAAAGAGAGAGTCTTGAAAAAATAAAGGAATCATGTGCAGCAATTGGCATCCATTTTACTTGGGAGTTTGATGGAACAGGCACAATACATGCGCGGCATATTGTTACTGATAATGGCTGGAAGATTCTGTTGGATCGCGGCTTAGATATTTTTCAGAACTATGAAATGAACGATGCTTTTACTTTCGCTAATCGGTTGCAGCAACATAGAGCTTGCAAGGCTTTTGAGGTAACGTATGTTAAAAGCTCAGTGATTGAAATTAATTAATCTAGATATCGGTCGGCAAGCCATAATTAACTATGCAGCCTCAACCATGCGGCGCAATACGCTACGCTATTGACGCCCTAGGGGTTAGGCGGTCTTCCCATCATACAGTTACCCCCGTATAAGCGACTGCTTACCTTTATCTTTTTCATCCTGTTGAATTTCCTACTTTATAAGACGGCAATCTGGTATGGTGTGGGTTTAAGTAATTGACTAAAATTTAACAATTCATTTTTGTGATACCTAGGGCGTCATTTAAAGACCGCTTTTTTGATCGAGACTATGATTTTACTTGGTTAATTTTACGTACACTCTTCATCTTCATCTATTAAAAATTATGTTAATTCAGTGGTACCCCGGCCATATGCACAAGGCCAGCAAAGAAATAAAACAAACTTTACACCAAGTCGATATCGTTATCGAAGTTCTTGATGCACGCATACCGTTTAGTAGTCAAAACCCTATGCTTGCAAATCTTAGAGGCGACAAACCGTGCATCAAAATTCTCAGTAAAAGTGATCTTGCTGATCCAGAGATCACCCAGCAGTGGCAAACTTACCTTGAGCAAGAGCAATCTGTTAAAACGTTAGCGGTGACCGTTGAGCATCCCGAAAAAATACGCCAACTGTCAGATTTATGTCATAAAATGCTTCCTGAAAAGGGACCTAGTGGCAGACTGATTAATACGTTGATTGTCGGAATACCCAATGTTGGTAAATCCACTCTTATTAATATTCTGGCCGGCAGAATGATTGCCAAAACAGGTAATGAGCCCGCAATTACAAAAATGCAACAGCGTATTGCAATAGGTAATGGCATTGTTTTATTAGATACGCCCGGGGTGTTGTGGGCTAATCTTGAAAATAAAAATACCGGTTACCGCCTTGCAACGACGGGAGCCATTAAAGACACCGCCATTAATCATGAGCAAATTGCTTATTTTGCAGCGGAGTATTTATTGCTGCATTACCCCGAGCATGTAAAAACACGCTTTCAACTCGAACAATTACCCAGCAGCGAACAATCATTACTGGAAGCGATTGGTAAAAGTCGAGGTTGTTTACGTTCAGGGGGGCTTGTTGATATTGATAGGGTGTCTAAAATCTTATTAGCTGAGCTACGTGCCGGTATGATTGGTAGGATGAGCTTTGAAACGCCTGCTATGATGGAAGAAGAATTGGTTGAACTTGCTATTATTCGTGCAGAAAAAGCAGCCAAAAAAGAAGCAAAAAAACAAAAATCAAAGCGCTCAAATAATAACGGTTCTTAAAATACTGCCTCGCCGTAAAGGATTATTTTAGTGGCTTCCTAGCTTTCAAAGTAAGGGTAATATAATTGTCTCGTCTCTATTGGCTAGCTAAATCACTAAAATAGGGCGATCGTTTTGTTTCCAATATGACGTCTATTTAGTCATTCATTGGGATTTAAATACAGGGAATTATTTTTTTCAATTCTAATGCGCCGCCTAAGCATGTATGATATGAGCCATTAACTGTGCCAATCCTATATTATATTTTTTATTTAAATGCCATCGAAGTCTAAAAAAGACGTTGATTTTAATTCAACAAAAGACCCATACGCTCAGCGCGAAGCCGAAAAGTATGAGAATCCTATTCCTAGTCGTGAGTTAATCCTCTCTGCTTTAGAACACGCCGGCAAGCCTTTGTCGCGCGTTGAAATTGCTGAAACATTCAAACTTGATGCTGACGAGGGGCTAGAAGCTCTCCGTAGACGATTAAGGGCTATGGAGCGAGATGGACAGTTATTATTCAATCGTGGCCAGCAATATTGCTTAGTCAATAATAAAGATTTAATTGTCGGTCGGATTATTGGACATCCAGATGGTTTTGGCTTCGTCAGACCCGATGATGGTTCGGATGACTTGTATTTATCACCACGTGAAATGAATCCTCTGCTACATAATGACCGAGCTATGGTTCGTATTGCAGGCATCGATAAAAAAGGTCGTCGAGAAGGAGCCGTTGTTGAAATACTAGAACGAAATACGCATCAGATAGTAGGACGACTCTATAAGGAAGATGGCTTTACTTATGTTGTTCCGGACAATAAAAATATAGCGCAAACACTCTTAGTTCAAAAAGGAGGGACTGGTAAGGCCAAGCAAGGCCAAATTGTAATCGCTGAAATTACCGACCAACCCACCAAATTACGCCAACCCATTGGTAGAATCATTGAAGTATTAGGTGACCATTTGGCGCCTGGTATGGAAATCGAAATGGCTATTCGTTCGCATGAATTGCCACATGTATGGCCGGAAGCTTTGCTGGAAGAAATCAAAACGCTAAGTGAAGAAGTCCCCGAGTCAGCGAAAGAAAATCGTGTTGATTTAAGAGATACGGCTTTAGTGACGATTGATGGTGAAGATGCTCGCGATTTTGATGATGCAGTGTATTGCAAAAAGACGCCTAAAGGCTGGAAATTACTCGTTGCTATTGCCGATGTTTCACATTATGTGCAAGTAAACAGTGAATTAGATAAAGAAGCTAAAAACCGTAGCACCTCGGTTTATTTCCCAGAGCAAGTCATCCCAATGCTACCGGAAATACTGTCCAACGGCTTATGCTCGCTTAATCCCCATGTTGATCGCTTATGCATGGTTTGTGAGTTGTTTATTGATGAGCAGGGTAAAGTATTGCGCACCCGCTTTTTTGATGCGGTAATGCGCTCTCATGCGCGCTTAACCTATACAGAAGTCGCTAGTATATTAGTCGATGGCGATCAAGCGCTGGCTGACAAATACACGCATGTAATGCCACATTTACGAGAACTTTATGCGCTTTACAAAGTTATGCGTATCAGTCGTGAAGAACGCGGGGCAATGGATTTTGACACCCAAGAGACACGCATACTGTTTGGCAAAGATCGTAAAATTGAAAAAATAATACCTGTTGTCCGTAATGATGCCCATAAATTGATTGAAGAATTTATGATTACCGCGAACAGTGCGGCGGCGCGTTATTTAAACGCGAAGAAAATACCTAAACTTTTACGTATACACGAAGGACCTAGCAGCGATAAATTGCTCAATCTAAAAACATTCTTAGGTGAGTTAGGCTTGAAATTTGGCGGAGGGGCTAATCCAACACCGTTAGATTATATGCACCTAGTTGATGCGGTTAAGGACAGACCGGATGCCCATTTGATTCAAACGGTATTATTGCGTTCCATGTCTCAAGCCGTCTACAGCCCAGATTTGAAGGGACATTTTGGCTTAGCATTAGAAGCTTATGCACATTTTACCTCGCCGATTAGACGATACCCCGATTTATTGGTTCATAGAGCTATACGCCATTGTTTACTGGATAAAAAAATAGAAAATTTTGTTTATGGCGTGCCCGAAATGATCATGTTGGGCGAACATTGCTCGGCAAATGAGCGCCGAGCTGATGAGGCGACTCGCGATGTTGTCAGCTGGCTAAAATGTGAATACATGATGGATAAAATCGGCGAAGAATTCTCCGGGATTATTTCTGCCGTCACTTCTTTTGGTTTCTTTGTTGAATTAGCTGAAATCTATGTAGAAGGCTTAGTACATATCAGTAATTTGGGGCAAGATTATTTCCATTTTGACCCGACGAGTCATCAGTTAAAAGGTGAGCGCACAGGTATCAATTTCCGCTTGGGAGATAGCGTCAAAATAAAAGTAGCTCGCGTTGATCTGGATGAAAAGAAGATGGATTTCGAGTTACTTCAAAAAGAAGGCGCTGGGAAAAAAGCAGAGATTAGCGATAAACCTAAAAAAAGACGTCGTAAGAAGAAACCCTCTCAAGGCTAAGTTAATGTCTTACTTATTTTCAATAGGGACGTTGAAAATAAGTAAGGCAGAGGCAAGCTTATTAAGCACCAACACGCATTAATATCAACATAACGATACAGAATTTCATTACTCATAAGTAAGTCGTCGCTTTAATACAACCTATTCAAACCAAGAATACTCTAAGTTAATACACATGAAATCAAGCAAACTATTTGGCCTACATTCAGTACAAGCCGCCTTGGATTATTCCCCTAATAAAATACACAAAGCATGGGTTGATAGTGGCCGACAAGATAAGCGTCTTGTTCAAGCAGTCAGTGACTTATTGGACTTAGGCATCGAGCCTGAAAAAGTTGATCGAAAAAAACTAGATCGTTTAGCGGATAATAACAATCATCAAGGCATTGTTATTGAAATTGAAATGCCCGGTGAATTAACAGAGAGTGATTTAAAAACAGCTGTTGAAAACTTAACAGGGCCGGCCTTATATTTAGTTTTAGATAATGTTCAAGATCCCCATAATCTGGGAGCCTGCCTTAGAACCGCTGATGCAACAGGGGTTCATGGCGTTATTATCACCAAAGACAACGCAACCGGTATTACACCCACTGTCTGCAAAGTTGCTAGTGGCGCTGCAGAAACCGTACCCGTCTATCAAGTCACCAATTTAGCGCGGACCCTCCGCTGGTTAAAAGGGGAGGGCTTATGGATTATGGGTGCTGCGGGTGAGACTGCACAATCTGTTTATTCTGCTGACTTTACACTGCCTATGGCGTTGGTTGTTGGCACTGAAGGTAAAGGTTTAAGGCGCTTAACCAAGGAACAATGTGACGTACTGGTTGCCGTACCCATGCTAGGCAAAGTCGACAGCCTAAACTTATCGGTCGCAACAGGTGTATTGCTTTATGAAGCGGTCCGTCAGAGATTATCGGTTGTTAAATAATGCCCACAGAACCGACTATTCAATTACAAGCCTTTAATCTCAGTTGTATCCGAGATGATCGTGTTTTATTTGAAGACCTGTCCTTTGTCTTAAGCGCAGGGCAGGTTCTATTGCTCGAAGGCAAAAATGGGAGCGGTAAAACATCGTTATTACGTATTTTATGTGGCTTTCGAGAAGCAGATACCGGCCAGATTAAATGGCGTGGAGATGACCTTGATGATTCTGAATATTACGTGGATATGGCTTATGTTGGCCATTTAGATGGTGTAAAAAAAGAATTAACTGTTTTAGAAAATTTAAAAGTCTCCTTGGCTTTAGGTCAAGCGGGGCAATATTCAATTCAACAAGCACTCGCTAAAGTTCATTTGGCTCATTTTGATGATGCCTTGGTACAAACCTTATCGGCAGGTCAAAAACGACGTTTATCATTAGCCCGATTATTAATCACCAAAAACAGTTTGTGGATTTTAGACGAACCGTTTACTTCACTCGATATCCATGGCATTGCCACCATTGAATCTTTAATGACTGAGCATTGTGCTCAGGGTGGCATGATTATTTTAACCTCACATCACGACATTGATTTACCCGAAGTTGATGTACAGCGCATACGGTTATCCTAATGTCTTTATCCAACGCTTTTTTTGCCATCATACGTCGTGATTTGCTTTTAGCCTTACGTCGCCGAGCCGAAGTGGCTAACCCCCTCTTATTTTTTATCTTGGTTATCACCCTGTTTCCATTAGGGATTGGTGCTCAACCTCATTTATTACAAGCTATAGCGCCCGGTATAATATGGGTGTCAGCCCTATTAGCAGCGATGTTATCGTTGGACAGCTTATTTCGTAGTGATTTTGATGATGGCTCGTTGGAGCAAATTTTATTAAGTCCGCATCCAGCCTCCGTTCTTGTTTTGGCCAAGATTATTGCCCATTGGCTGGTAACAGGCTTGCCTTTATTGATTGTTGCACCCTTGTTAGCAATTTTTTTAGGTATGCCAACACACTCTCTCGGTATTTTATTACTAACCTTATTGTTAGGAACCCCCGTATTAAGCTTGATTGGTGCCATTGGCGTTGCACTAACGGTCGGTCTGCGGAGAGGCGGCATGATTCTATCGTTACTTGTTCTACCGCTTTATGTCCCCGTCCTCATTTTTGCCAGTAATGCTGTAGAAATTGCCGGCAGTGGTTTGCCTGTTGACGCACAAATCAATATTTTGATTTCAATTTTGATCATGTCTTTCGTTCTTGCACCATGGCCAACGGCCGCGGCCTTAAAAATGAGCATCACCTAAGGCCGTTCATAACCGCTACTATCCAATTCCATACGGCGCTGAAAATCTTGTAAAAAGAGATCTAATACAAAAGGATCTGCACACGCATGATGTAGTTTTGCCGCAAAAGGAATGAACATCTTTTCACCCAAGAAGTAACGCTTCCCAAAATAAAAAAAACTTTGACCCGTAATTGGGCCATGCCTGGAATGTAACGTTAAACCCGTAAATTGTAAGTTGGGTAAATTACCGAAAAACTGAGATAAAAAAAAGATTTCTGGTTTTATTTTTTCGGCATTTCCATTACGTGCAAGCGACAACTGTTGTAAATAATAGGCGCTAAATTCGGGATAACTCATCTGCGTTACATTTAGCAAAAGTAAATCCGCAAAACGTTGCTGACCCAAAATAGCAACAGGGACAAAAATGGGCGGATTATCAATCACATACCATTTACCTTCTATCTGTCTTAATCTAAACGATAAATGGTCCTTTAGTATCTGCATGAAATGCCAAATCAAAAAAGAAAAAAAACTTCCAGAAATTGATTGTTTTTTATACTGGTCATGCGTTTCGGTAATATCTAGTTGTAACGTAATATCAACGTAAGGCTTCTGTAGCGCTGGGTCTTCAGTAAAAAAATCTAATGACCAATTAAGCCAGCCTTCACGTTCTTCGCTGGTTAACAGTCTCGTTGAATAATCCTCAGAAATTAACATT
>CAMDWT010000082.1 GCA_945877505.1 Crenothrix polyspora | reverse complement strand
CATTTCTGGATTAATGCTCGATATTTTTAATACGTTATCAAAAGTGATTTATATTTAATTTTTTAAATCCTCTGATGATATTGAATAGACTGTAGTTCGATTCCCTCTTAATTTTCTACCCTTGAAATAATAGTAATGTCCGCATCTTCTGAAAATCAAACAAAAAAACAAATAACAGGATTAGCGCTAGGGGCCATCGGCGTTGTCTTCGGTGATATTGGAACCAGTCCGCTGTATGCGCTAAAAGAGGTGTTTAGAGAGGGTTTGCCTATTGATACGCTCCATATCCTTGGCGTGTTGTCGCTGATCTTCTGGTCATTAACTTTAGTTGTAACGACAAAATATGCCATTTTTATTATGCGCGCTGATAACAAGGGGGAAGGTGGCATCATCGCGTTAATGACACTGGCGCTTAGTGGATCAAAAGATAAACCTAAAAGAATGCGCTTTATTGTCACTATCGGTTTGTTGGGGGCATCATTGTTTTACGGAGATAGCATCATAACACCAGCTATTTCTGTCCTTAGTGCCGTTGAAGGGCTTCAAATTATAGCGCCATCATTGAACGAGTATGTACTGCCTATCACGATCATGGTGCTTGGTGGGTTGTTTATTATTCAATCAAAAGGAACGGGTAGAGTTGGTAGAATATTTGCCCCCGTGATGTGTTTCTGGTTTGCCTTGCTTGCGTTATTAGGGGTAATTAACATCATCCATGAGCCCAATGTTCTTATGGCAATTAATCCTTACTATGCCGTACATTTATTAGTTGAGTTGGGTTGGGAAGGTTTTTTAATTATGGGGGCGGTTGTGCTCGCAATTACAGGAGCTGAAGCGCTTTACGCGGATATGGGGCACTTTGGCTTAAAGCCAATCCGTTATGCGTGGTTCAGTTTTGTATTTCCCGCATTATTAATCAACTATTTTGGGCAGGGCGCTTTGTTATTGGGTCATCCAGAAGCCATTCAAAATCCTTTTTACTTACTTGCGCCGACTTGGGCTCTTTATCCTTTACTAATTTTATCAACATTGGCAACCGTCATCGCTTCGCAAGCGGTCATTTCAGGTGCGTTTTCAGTAACACGACAAGCCATACAATTGGGCTATTGCCCACGCATGAATATTTTACATACCTCAGGTCAAGAAATGGGACAGGTTTATATCCCGGCGGTTAATTGGTTATTAATGGTCTCTGTTTTTGTCCTCGTACTTAGCTTTAAATCATCTTCAGCACTTGCGTCTGCTTACGGTATTGCTGTCACGGGTACGATGATAATTGACACCATACTTGCTTATATTGTTTTTCAAGAGCTTTGGCATTGGACTAAATTGACCAGCGTAGCCTTCCTGTCGACATTTTTAGTGGTTGATATCCTGTTCTTTTCATCCAACAGTCTTAAGATACCTACTGGTGGCTGGCTCCCCTTAGTCGTTGCAACCGTGCTATTCCTAATATTAACAACTTGGCTTTGGGGGCGTAAATTACTTTCAGAATATATGGATGAAAGACGAACCTTATTCGAAGATCTCGAAGAAAAAATTAGCAGTAAACTCGTTAAAGTTGAAGGTACCGCAATTTACTTAACTCGAAGCTTACATGGCGTACCTCAAGTTCTGTTACATAACCTTGAGCATAATCATGTGTTGCATGAACGCATTATGGTATTAACTATTGTAACCACTAATGAACCTTATGTTGACGAAGAGCATCGCGTAAAAATAAGGGCATTTGGGAAAGATCATAATTTTTATCGAGTTAAACTATATTATGGATTTAAGCAGGATGCAGATGTTCGTCGTGCTTTACAATTGTGCGCAGAGCAAGGGATTGATTTTGATGTAAAAACAGCGTCTTTTTTCATTGGTAGCGAACAGCTGTCTTTTCGAAATAGAAGCCCTATGCCAAGATGGCGTAGACCCTTATTTAAGTTTTTATTCCAAAATTCTTCCAGTGCCATTGAGTTTTTTAAAATCCCTGTTGATAGGGTGATGGAACTCGGTATTCGTATTGAATTATAAAAATAGTTCATTTTTAATATCACGCTAGCATGGCGTGAGTTGTTGGTGACAGCCTAGGATGCGAATTCCTAGGCTAGTTTTTTACAAAGCTCAGCTCAGCTTATCTTTTATAAGTATTCAATAGCTTTTAAAAAAGTAGAAACCAATGCAGTGATTAGAAATAATTGCTTTACTTATTAGTTTGTAACAAAACCTTCATTTACTTTTGGTAACATTCCACAAAATTTCATATCTTGGATAATCTTGTTTCCGGATTGAATACCCCTTTACCTTAACAGTCTTAGTCGTCGCTGTTTATGAGTAATACCCTGTTGTTAATATTCATACATATATAAACCGATTGTAATTTGAGTAGATAAACAAAAAAACCTTCCCTTTTCTCTAGCATATAGATTCAGTTTTTTGCAGAATCGCACAGGACCAATAAACCTATGAATCGTGGATTCAATACTATTCTGGCAGCACAGTTTTTCTCCTCCTTGGCAGACAACGTACTTCTTTTTTCTGCCATTGCGCTATTAAAAAATATGCAGGCTCCTGCATGGCAAACGCCTGTGTTACATCAGTTTTTCGTCTTTTCTTTTATCGTGCTGGCACCTTTTGTGGGTGCGCTCTCCGATGCAATGCCGAAAGGACGCGTTATGTTTATCAGTAATAGTATCAAGATAATAGGCTGCACGGCCTTGTTGTTTGGCTTGCATCCCCTGTTTGCCTATGGCTTTGTTGGGATGGGCGCGGCTTTGTATTCGCCTGCAAAATATGGAATTTTGACTGAGTGTCTGCCTTCTCATAAATTAGTCTGGGCAAATGGGTGGATGGAAGGTTTAACGGTTGCCGCCATTATTTTGGGCGCTATATTGGGTGGCTTATTGATGGGTCAGCGTGTTGAGGAGCAAGTCGCCTTGCATTTAGGTGGACTTGAATTTAATGGGGGGATTGATACGGCGCCTGAATTTGCAGTTGTTGTGAGTCTTGGTTTTTATTTAATAGCCGCGATGCTAAATTATTTTATCCCCAAGTTACCCATTGAGCATGTATTAAAGAAGCGAACAGTAGGGTTTCTGATAGTCGATTTTTGGCGGAGTTTTTTACTGCTATGGAAAGATCCATTAGGGCAGGTCTCATTGGCAGTAACTTCATTGTTTTGGGGGGCGGGAACTAGCCTTCGTTTTATTATTCTTGCTTGGGCTGCAGTAGCGTTAAAGCTTGATCTGGAACAATCAACACAATTGACGGCCCTTGTTGCAGTCGGGCTTGCCATAGGCTCCGTCATAGCGGCTAAAGCGGTGCCCTTGGAACATGCGGTCAAAGTATTGCCACTAGGAATAGCTATGGGGGGCGTTGTCCTAGCGATGGCGTTAGTGACCGATTGGCGAGTGGCAATGTTCTTGTTGGTGCTGATTGGCAGTTTGGCTGGAAGCTTTCTGATACCCATGAATGCCTTGCTTCAGCACCGTGGACATCAACTTATGGGCTCTGGACACTCTATTGCGGTACAAAACTTTAATGAAAATCTAAGTATTTTATTGATGCTGGGTGCCTATGCGTTGATGATTGATGCCGGTTTATCAATCTATACTATTGTGATTGTATTTGGACTATTTTTGTCGGTAACAATGGGCTTTCTTACTAAAAAGCATGGACATGATGTTATTTCAAAATAACAGATGTTGTTTGTACTGTTAGGATGACACTGAAATATTCAATTTAATACGTAAAGACTTATTAAATTGAATTAACTCGGTAGGCGAATGACGTCGACTTTACTCCAAATAGCGTTGATAAAATCAGGTTGCATTTCTGGCATCCCTTCTTGTATCCAGCTAACCAGTATTTTGGCTATATTGGGGTAGGTGATTTGAATCCTGTTGTCGTCATGTAACCATTGTTCAATAACTGCACGATCCATCTCGTTCATGGTCTGCCCATAGCCTAGCTGTTTTAAGGCAGCGGCATTAGATATTTGCTCCATTTGTGCCTGCAATGGTTTGGCGAGAATTTTTTTACCTAACTGGAGTGCTTCACTGGTCAGTTCAAAACCTGCATTGCTTATAATCCCTGCGCAATCATATAAATCTTTTTGAAAGCCTAGGCGTGAAAGTGGCTTACACAAAATGTGATCAAATGTTGACGGAATTGCTTCGGGAGTATAGATATGAAATTCAAAATTTTTAAAAGGTGATAATAAATCAAGCACTTCTTGTAGGTCTTCAAAAGGCAGATAGACAACAATTTTAGATTTAATAAAACTTTTTGGCGTTTCGGGCGTATCAATAATCGGTGGCAAAATGGGCTGTCCAAAAGGGTGCCAATGTAAACCTATACCTTTATCAGCGGGTGCAAAATATTTTATCACTTGATTGGCAATCGGATCAGAACCGGCTCTTGGAATATTATGGTTAAAGGCATATTGATGACCGATGCCTAAAACAGGTATTTTTTGTTTCTTTGCCGCCCAAGCGGTTACAGGTTCAAAATCACTGATAACTAAATCATAGGGACTTAAATCCAGTGCTTTTATATCGTTAAGGAAAGTAATGGGCTTGGCATTCAGGGCTGTTTTTAAATAACTAACTTGCCCTTTTTTAGTGTTAAACGTTAATCCTGTGCGTAATTGATAGTCATTAAAAATGTCCATATCAAAATACTGATCGGCGGGTCGGCCGGTGAATTGAAAAGTTACATCAATCCCCGCATCATGAAATTCTTTTGCCATCACTCTGGCGCGGGTGATATGTCCGTTCCCAGTCCCTTGCACACCATAAAATATTTTCATAGTTGTCCTAAACTGAAGAGTGCAGTGCTGATACCTAAAAGACTTCCCACCAAAATATCGGTTGGAAAATGAACCCCAAGAACGACCCGAGAACAGCCAATTAATAGTGCCCAGCAATACAGTGGGATGAGTAATGAAGGAAATTGAGAGCTGAGTAGTGTTGCCATCAAAAAGGCGGCAGAGGTATGGCCTGATGGAAAACTAAATTGATCTGATGGGGTAATGATACTGCGGAAATTTTTTAAGGCGGCTTCAGGTCGATTTCGCTTCAAGCTGTTTTTCAGTACAAAATAAATAAGTCGCTCTATTAAAAAGGCGAGAAGAATAGTTTGTATATAGGTGTTAAAGCCCATGTAGCCATATAAAACAGCAATGATCACTACATACAAAGGCCCATCGCCGGTCTTTGATAAATGTCGACTGAACTGAGTAAGAGCGCCATGTATTCTGGTATTAAGTAGCCAGATAAACAGCGAAACATCGTATTTATGGATAGAGTAGAGCAGTTTCATTATTTTATCTCCCTAAGAGAATGAGCCTGTAAAGGTCGACCACGAGCGGTTACAGTGGTGAAAATCATGGATCTTCAAGTTGTTTTTTTTATCTTTCAGGGCAAAGAGTAAAGCTCTTATATGACAAAATAATGAAAGTTTGTTTACGGTTGTATGACACTGTCTTTTATCGTGACTAACTTTACTGTGGGAATCCAGTAATGGCTAAAAATGGGAGTATAAAAATCAGTATTGATACGGCCAGTAAAATTATAATAAATCTAAAGCTCACGCCTTTATCCTTTTTTATAGGTTGAAAATCATTACTTCCCAGGCAGAATGAGGAAAAAATAAATAGTCTACCGAGGCATTCTTCCGTTGATTAAATATAAAGTGTCGCCATGCGTCGCCAATAGTAGCCGCTATGAGCTCGATCGTCCCACACAGGCATCTGGTGATTAATGTTTTTTTGCGAAAGAATTGAACTTAGATGTTGATTGTTTCGTAAAAACGGATCTTCCTTACCGATAACTAGGGTAATATCTATTTCTCTAAGCTTATTTAATTGCCAGGAACACTCTAAATTAGGTAGATAATGAACAGGCGTATGGAAATAAATTTCTTGATTGTAAAAGCCATCAAACAGATCATAAAAATGTTCAATATTTAAAGTCAGATCATAACGGCCTGAGCAGGCAACTAGTTTTTTGAAAAATTGAGGATAACGAAATACGATATTTGCGGCATGAAAAGCGCCCAAGCTTAAGCCATGAGCAATCACACAATTATGTGTATTTTTAGCATCCATAAAAGGCAATACTTCTTTTAATATGTAATGTTCAAAGGCAATATGTCTTTTAATGCGGTCGGAGGGGTGCGCCCCGTTACAGTAAAAGCTCTCTGCATCAACACTATCAACACAATAAAGCTGTATCGAGCCTTCTTCAATCTTATGCTTTAATAAGGCAACTATACCTAGATTTTCGTACTCGTAAAATCGGCCAAGTCGCGAAGGAAATACTAATACTTTGGCGCCTGCATGCCCAAATACCAATAATTCCATGTCGCGCTGTAAATGCAAACTCCACCACTTATGGTATTCTCGATTCATGGTATTTCTCGTGTTGAAATAATTAAAGACTCGATAGGAATAATGGGGTATTTAGTGTGGCTGTTTAACCCATATTACTGAGTACTCAACTAAGCGATTCAAAAAAAATAGCGAGTTGATTAATCAGCTCATATTCTTGCGGTAACTGATTTTGATAACTATGATGACCAGCCTCCAGAACAAACAATTTTTTGTCACAGGACAAAGCGTTGTATATGGCAAATTGTCCTGGTGGCGAAACACAGGGATCAAATAAAGCACAGGCACAATGCATCGGTATTTTAATTCGTTTTGCAGCTAAGGCGGCATCGTAATAAGCCAGTGTTTTAAGGGCTTCTTTTTTATGCGTACCATAATATTGCTGGACACTATGGGCGCTTCCATTGGTTTTTAATCTTAATCGCAATGGCAGGTGACCAAATGTCGGTATATTAAGATGCCCTTTGGCAATGCGTGCTTCATAGGCCAGCGCTAAGGCGCCAATGCCGCCACTAAAACTTATTCCCAAATAACCCAAATGTCCCAATGTCGATGGGAACAACGTTAATAACGCACTGACGGCTAACCACACATCATCTACGCAACCGCCTAAAATATAATTATCTTTGTCCTCAATGTTGTGTAGCACATGCTGGTATGATTCTGAAGGAAGGGCATTATGGGCGCTAAGCGATAAGCCACGAGAACAGGGAAACAACAAAGCGGCATCTTTAAACGGTAAGTGATAGTCAGGCTCGTTTCGCCCGCCGTAACCGTGACCAATGATAAAACCACGTTTAACGTCACCTGAAGTGGGTATTAATAACCAACCTCCTATACAGAAATCATCAGTCGATGCATAGTTGATAGAAAATACTTGCCAGCCCAATTTATCTTCATGGATAAGATTAATCTGAGGTTCTGGATTAACAGTTAAGGCGCGTTGATAACGTTGTTGCCAAAATTCATCAAAATATTTTGGCTCTCTCGGTGCGCTTACTGATAACAACTCAGTTAAGTTATAACCATAAGTAGGGTCGAAGTTGTAGTCGGTACTATTATCCATTGGGCCTCTCGAAAACATTTCTTTTATAACATAGTAAGCGTTACAGAAGTATGACTGTAAATTTTGCCAAGTTCAGATAACTTTTTTGAAAAGTTATCTGAAGTAGTTTAAGTGGATTATTGTTTATGAGATTGGTGGCAGGTTAATAATCTTGATGAGCGGCAATAAAATACTAAGAAGACAAACAATAGTACTTTATGGCTTGTCTTTGTAAGCATGATAAGCTCACAAAGGTTTTAAACACGCCTGATAATGATTGATGCTCTTGTGTTCATGCTCTATCAGGAATTAAAGCCCGATACCGTAGTCGCTTTTTTTGATAATATAGTGACAACAACCAAAGAGAAAGCGATTCTTAATCGTGTTATTGGGTGGGCTGATTTATTTTAATGACTTGGATATATGGAATGCAGATGGCTGAAAATAACGCTTTTAAAAAATGTGCTGCTTTTTGTCTAGCCTTACATTTTGATATCAATGCATTAGCCGCAGTCCTATCAAAGTCAACACTGATAAGGATTATTAAAGGGGCATTGCTTATTGAAGATGAGCACTCTTGGTCAGTTATTTTTGCCTATGGCGCGGTTGTCCATTGGAATGTTAGTTCCGAACAGCAGGCTAAATTGCATCAATTATTGTTAGATCACGCTGAAAACAGACTAACTACCACAGAAGAAGATTTGTTCACGTTTGCACTTAATTGTCCGAGTACGCGCATTATTGAAGATCATATTGAGATTGAGTCTTCAGACCCTATTTTAATATTTGCCTTATCTCAAGGGATGGCGCAATCCATTAAGCTGGCTTCTTTTGAGGCTAATGCCATCACTACCATCAACAATACCAACTATATTCCAAAGTCATTGGCAGAAAATGGCCGTATCAAATTAAGTCGCCATAAAATAGCAAAAATTCGTGGGCAATTATTTCTAACTAAAAGTGATATTATTTTAAATTATGATTTATTAGATACCCCCGAATTTTTTTGGGAATACCCTGAGTATGAAGCTTTTTACAGTATCACAGCAAAATATTTGGAAATAATTCCACGTACACAGGTGTTATCGAAAAAGCTCGAAACCATCCATGAGCTATTTGTGATGTTGGCAGATGAGCAAAAATATAGGCACTCAACGATATTGGAGTGGATTGTTATCTGGTTGATTGCGTTTGAAGTCGGTATGACTATCTTCGACAAAGTATTTTAAAAAGCCATTTTTAGGCGGCGTAGCTGGCTTTTTTCTAAGGTCTCGTTTTATTTTAATATTTCAATGTGAATTAAGGTGGCTTTTAAAGAAGACATGACGTCAATAAATAGAAAAATCATTGAGCTAAAAATAAAGATAACACTAGAGACGACGATGATTAGTAAAGCATCCTCAGTAAAATAACCGAGAGATCTGAAAATTATAGAGCCCAACAAAAACATGCCACTACTGATGCCGCTACACAGTAATAAACCAAAACTCCATTTAAGCAGATGGCATCTAAATACCATTACTGTGAGTTCTTTTGCCAATTTGTCCGACTCCTCACTTCTTTTTAGCTCTTCGTAGATATCCCGCACTCGCCCTATAGCATGGGTGTAGCGGGTATTTAGTGTTAAAGCAAATAGACCAATACTAGAAAATAAGACTAAAGAACCGGTAATGAGGTCAACCATATCATCAAGTTTGTTGAGCATTATTTTTCCTAGTGATCAAATAAGTGGCTGATTAGATTCGGAGCGTAAATAAAGTCATTATTGTGCATTAATTATTGATTACCGTCTTGATTTAATGGTGCGACTTACTTCTTAGGGTATCTTTTTTGTAGTGTGCCGAGAGTACATAGCTTTAGTGGATTAAGCAATTATTTTAAGTTGCAAAAAATAGTTGTAAGCTTGCTTGGGGCTCTTAAAATGTGATGAGTTACATAAGGGTAAAAAAAACCACCATAAAAAAGCTAGCCAGTAAAGAAGTCGCCCATTTTAATTGCTGAATTAATGTAAGCTCGATCCATTGCTGCGTAATATGTAATTGATAATGCCAACG
>CAMDWT010000081.1 GCA_945877505.1 Crenothrix polyspora | reverse complement strand
ACGTCATTGCCTAACGGTGGAATGGTTATCCCGTTTAGGAGTGCATCCAATGCGACCTGCATCTCACCCATTCCAGATAACGCAGCCAATGCAGCACCATAAGCATTAAAACTTTCGTTAGATGTACCATCAGCATTAATTGCTGCAACAACATTAGAACCAATCAGATCCTCCAAACCGAACACATTTGCCACTACATTATTGCAGTGATTCACTGTGTCTATCATTTCTTGCGAAGTCAGATTAGTATTGGCGCGAAGCAGTTCAATAGCCATTGATGCTGAGGCTGTCGTTAATAGGTTGATCTCTAGATGTAAAAACCCACCTTTAGTTATGACACCTACTGCCTTAAGATCTACCGTCAAGTTAGTAGGTTGGCCTGTTTTTTCATCTATATAATCTGGATTGGGACCATTATGAGTTACACCAAGCACCACCCCGCTATAGTCACTTGTGATTTGTATACTGTATGAACCGTCTGCATTTAGACTTGCCAAACCTAGCGATGTTATGCCATCTGCTTGAAAAATTTCCACCGTAACATCATTTGTTGGTGTTGCAGGACCAGCAACCATATGACCACTTACAGCGAAACTAGTAATCACATTCCCTGTGACGGTAGCCCCACTTTGCCCAAACATAGCTGACGTGGTAGAGAGTGTATTTAAGGAGGTTGAGGTGTCACTTAACTCTGCAGTGGCGATTGCTGAGCTTGTATCATCATAGACGTTTGGTGATACTGCGTCTGATTCTGTTAATGCGACTAAGTTATAGAAGTGATTTCCATAGCTGGAGGTTGGTACAGAGCCGCCATCGGCTGTTTCTTCGAGTACTTCACTGATGTCTTTGTCTTCTACGACAGCTTTTAAGACGGCTCGAATGCTGACTGATTCTAGCGCGCTATCTGTGGTTTCTGGCGGTACACTATCGATAAGGTCTTGGGTTACTTTGACGACCTGTTCGGCGATTATTTGAACGATGCGTCCGTTTGCCATTTGCAAATCTACGGTGCCGCCATTTTCAGTGACGACCGTTTCGCTGAGTCCAACGGCATCGCCTTTATGCAAGGCTCTTTTGACTCCGTTTTTATCAACTACAAATACTGGACCTTTTAAGGCAACAACTATCGCTTGCTCATTCATTTCTAATTTCCCTTTTCGCCACACATTAAATTGCAAACTACACAATGCTCATTCCATACCATTAAAACGCTTATTGCCCTCAATTACTATTGTACTAAAGTACAATACCCGCAAGAGGTCTTAACAGGCTATTTCACTCACCCTACCAGTAAAATTTATTGCCTGTAATTCATATAAGCTATTGATCTTACATAATCTTTATAAATTAAACCTATTCTTTTGTTTTCAATAACTAAGCGTTGTTTGTTAAACTTTTTTTCTAAAAATTTAAAATTTTTTTTATTTTTTTAAAATTTCTAACCATACCATCCTGGAAGAACACAATATTTAACGTCGTTTTCATATGGCTTGTTTCACTTCCATCAATCCTCAAAAAAAGAGGGGGGTGCAGTTTATTTTTTTGATTACCGCTCAAGCTTGATTGAACAAAAAATAAGTGCACCAGAATCATAGTCATTAACAACTACGTTCCAATTAAATTGTTGCTTGCTCTTGCTTTACCCCTTTCAACTTTGTAAATTAATTTACTTTTCGCTTATTTAGGTTTATAAATATCAACCATGATTTTTATTGGCATTTTGACAATTACTATTTTATAGATTTTTCATATTTAATTTCACTTATTTTGATATTAAGTCATTAATTTTTATTCAATTTACGTTTAACTTCTCTACACTTTTTAATTGCGAGCCGTTTATGAAACCATTACTCCATAAAATTTTATTAACTAGTCTATTAGTTACCTTAGTTAATACTTCTGTTTTTGCTGAAACCACAGCGACTAAATGCTCTTCTAAATCAATACTAGCCAACACAGAATTGTCCGTTCCACCACCTTACCCAAATTCAACTAGCCTTGATTTTTATTTTTTACCGCACACATGGATTAGCTCACTTTATACCTATGTATCTAATTATTTTGAAGGCGATGATTGTAAATAAGAATTAACACATGGAGTGCGTCCTTAATCCTCCCGAAGCAGATAAGGACGACTCTCTACCGTTTTGTTTATGTTCTGCTAAAAAAAAACAAGTTTCTGTAATTTTTACTGCCTGTCTTCGGAAGACTTGAATTGTCCTTTACGTTGAGAGGAGTACCGTTTAAATGAAGTCATTATCACTTCGCATCCTTTTTTTTGCCGGCTTAGGCTGTTGTTTCTTTTTTTGTTCAGCGAGCAGTTTTGCTACACCTAACTCGACTGCGCCCACAAAAGGCGGACACTCGTCTTGGCAATCTGCAGTTACTTATTGTAAAGCGGCACGGGGTGGTGACACTGAAGCCCAATATCAACTTGGAATGCTCTATGCCTTTGGTGCGGGCGTACCTAAACAGCGCGAATATGCGGCCGCTTTGTTCTCTATGGCCGGCCAACAGGGCCACTTTGAGGCTCAGAATATGTTGGAATCTATTAGACTCACCTCTTCAACCTTACCTGGCTGTATGAACTCTTCCTCCATTCAACCTGAAAAAGGGCTTCAGTTTAGTGCCTACGGGGGAGGTAATATTGACATTGAAACGCGTTTAAGCCGTCTTCCCAAACATAAAGCTTGGATTGTTGATTTAGTTAAAACTATGTCCTCTTGGTATAAAATTGATCCCAATTTTGCTTTATCCATCATCAGTGTTGAATCTAACTTTGAACCTAATGCGCGTTCACCTAAAAATGCGATGGGTTTGATGCAAATGATCCCAGCCACTAGCGAGCGGTTTAATGTTGGCGATGCTTTCAATGTGTCGCAAAATTTAAAAGGGGGGTTGAAATATTTACAATGGTTATTAAACCGTTACAAAGGTGATGTTGCTTTGGCCGCCGCCGGCTATAACGCTGGTGAAGGTGCTGTTGACCGCCACCACGGGGTGCCGCCCTATCCAGAAACCGAGCAATATGTCGCCCATGTCCTCAGACTGTATCAAAAAGCACGCTGTTGCTAAGTCATTTTTTTAGTCGCTTAAACTAAATTCTCCCAATTTTTACTTCATTTTTCCCTCTTAAATTCAATTCGTTTTATTTGTACAGCGATTTTTACACTTTGATATAGAATATAACCGACTAATGAGATCCATTTTTAAATTGACATATAAAAGCCTATGCGCTTAAATGTTATAAACATACTATAAATATGGGTCACTTATGAAACGTTATTTATCAGTCGGATTACTCTTAGTCAGCTCCATCGTTCAAGCCGATGGTTCAACTTATCAGCAGATTGTTGAAAAAACCATCGCCTCTAATCCTGAAGTTCAAGCCGCTTATAATAATTACAGTGCGGCTGTACAAGAACAAAACGCAGCTAGAGGTGGGTTTTATCCGCATATTAATTTAATAAGTGAAGGTCGTGCCGTTGAAGGTGCGCAAAGTTCAGCTAATTATAATAATTTTGTTCCTGACTACATGACCACCATCGTATTACGTCAAATGTTGTTTGACGGCTTTGGCACACTTAGCGAAGTCAGACGTTTAGACCATGCCGCAAGAACCCGTTATTTTGAGCTAGAAAGTGCCATGCAACGTGTTGCCATGGAAACCACTAAAGCCTACATTGATATTCAAAAATATAGAAAATTTGTGGGCTATGCTCAAGATAATTTTGTGGTGCACAAACAACTATTCAATCTGGTTGAAGAGCGTGTACTCGCTGGTGTTGGTCGTCGTGTCGACTTAGAGCAAGGTAGTGGTCGTTTAGCTTTAGCAGAAGCAAACCTTTTAACAGAAACTAACAATCTGTTAGCGGTTACCGCCGTTTTTCAACGTTTAACAGGTGATCTACCGCAACCGATCTTACCCGCAGTTGATTTTGTTAATAAAGGTGTAGAAGGCACTGTTGATAACGCGCTCGAAAAAGCCTTCAAAAGCAATCCAGATATATTAGCGTCCATTGAGAACATTATTTCCGCTGAACAACAAGTAAAAGTTAAACAAGCTCAGTACTATCCAAGAGTTGATGGCACGGCACGTCATGCCATTGATGTCGCACAAAGTGGTCAAAATGCTTACTCTGCGGCTGATGTTGCAGAAGTTACCTTAAACTATAATTTGTTTAATGGCTTTACCGATAAATCCATGATCAGTCAAAGTACTTTTAAGTTGAACCAATCTCATGATTTAAGAGATAAAGCGTGTCGCGATACTCGTGAAACACTCGCGGTTGCCTATGGCGACATTGTTAACTTAAAAAGTCAGCTTGGTTATAGAGACCAGCATCAATTAGCGATTGAAAAAGCCCGTGAGGCTTATCGCAAACAATTTAGTATTGGTCAACGGACTTTATTAGATTTATTAGATACAGAAAATGAATATTTCCAAGCCCGTCGCAATTACACGGAGACTGAGCGTGACCTCTATACCGCTTATGCTCGTACTTATACAAGCCAAGGTGACATTCTCCGTAAAATAAATGTCGTTCGCTCTGATCTACCTGAAATAGTACAAGAAGAAGGTGAAGAATATAAAGTAGCCGCTTGTAACACGTCTATTGCTCCTGAACTGATGAAAATCAATAAAGATGAGCTGATGTTAAAAGCCAGACCTTTAAACCCAGACTTAAGAGGCAATATCCAATTACAACCACCGATGCCTGTGGCTGACCAAGATCCAAGTACCGGTAGAAACTAACTTCGCCTGAACACCCCCTTCTTTTGAAAAAATTTATTGTTTTAAGATGAGGGGGTAATGTCCACACGCTACAGATCTTTCATTAAACGCATCACACTTTAAGGTAACATTCATGGAAATCGACAAATCAACGGACAGTGCAGTAGACAATAAACTTGATAGTCTACTGGAATGCTTATTAATCATTTGTCGTCTTTCCGGTGTTGTTGTTACTAAAGACTCGTTAACTTCTGGCCTCCCCTTAGGGGGAGGGCGTATGTCCCCAGCCCTCTTAAAACGGGCCGCTGCGAGAGCTAATCTAACCAGTACGGTCTTAAAAAAGCCTTTAGAAACCCTTCGTACAGAACATATTCCCTGTATTCTGTTATTAAAGAATGATGAAGCCTGTGTGCTTTTAGGTTGGGATGACGACAAAAAAAATGCCCGCGTTATCTTACCCGAATTAACAGATGCAGAAATTATCTTTACCCTAGAAGAACTTAGCTCGCGTTATGCAGGTTATGCCATTGTCACCAAAACACAATTCACCTTTGACAAGCGCGCACCTAAAGTGGGCCATGTCCATCTTAAACATTGGTTTTGGGGTACTTTAGCGGAAAATATAGGGATCTACCGTGACATTATGTTTGCGGCTTTCCTAATCAACCTATTTGCCTTGGTAATGCCGATCTTTACCATGAACGTGTATGATCGCATTTTACCTAATCGGTCCCTTGAAACCCTTTGGGTTCTAGTCATCGGTGTGGTTTTGATTGTTTGCGCTGATGTGATTTTACGTACTATGCGCGGCTATTTTTTAGATTGGGCCAGTCATCGGGTTGACATTAAGCTGTCAGGTCGCATTATGGAGCAAGTACTGGGCACTCGCTTAGAGCATCGCCCTAGCTCTGTGGGTTCTTTTTCGTCTAATTTACGTTCTTTTGAAACCGTTCGAGACTTTATTACTTCAGCCACTATTACGGCTTTAATTGATATTCCTTTCGCCATTATTTTTATTGGTGTTATGGCTTGGATTGCTTGGCCGATGATTATTCCTGTCATCATTGGCGCCATTATTATGTTGATTTACTCTTTTAGCGTCCAAACTAAAATGCACGATTTATCTGAAACCATGTTTCGTGTCGGCGCCATTAGAAATGCTACCTTAATCGAAAGTTTAGTGGGTTTAGAAACCATTAAAGCATTAGGCATTGAAGGCCATATGCAACGAAAATGGGAAAAAAGCGCTAACTATTTAACCGAAGTGAATGGCAAATTAAAATTACTGTCTAACTCTATCAATAATGGCGTTAATGGCCTGCAACAAACCGTCAATGTTATTCTGGTCTTGCTGGGTGTTTATCTGGTCATCGAAGGCGATCTAACCATGGGTGGCCTGATTGCTTGCACCATGTTAGCAGGTAGAGCGCTTGCACCTATCGCCCAAAGTGCTGGTTTAATGACGCAATTTCACAATGCTTCCACCTCGCTAACTTCGCTAGAAGCGATTATGGAAAAACCGACCGAAAGACCGGTCGATTCAAATTTTTTATCACGTTCAAATTTTGCTGGCAATATTGAATTTCGCGAAGTTAGCTTTAGTTACCCTGGCTGTGAAGTCAGTGCGCTAAAAGATGTTTCTTTTAAAATCAAAGCAGGCGAACACGTTGGCGTTTTAGGAAGAATGGGTTCTGGTAAAAGCACCCTACAGAAACTCATTTTAGGACTTTATCTTCCGACCTCAGGCGCTATATTGATCGATGGCATTGATTCACGCCAAATTGATCCTGCTGAATTAAGACGAAATATTGGTTATGTGCAACAAGATACGCATTTATTTTATGGTTCAATGCGCGATAACATCACCATGTCTAATCCGCACGCGTTAGATCCACAAGTTCTTGAAGCCGCTTCCATGGGTGGCATCGATGAATTCGTTAACTTGCATCCCAATGGTTTTGATATGCTTGTGGGTGAACGAGGCGAAACGCTCTCAGGTGGACAACGTCAAGGTGTTGGTATTGCCCGCGCCATGGTTGGCAATCCCCGTATTATTATTTTAGATGAACCCACTAGCGCCATGGATCATTCTGGTGAAGAATTAGTTAAACGTCGCTTAACAGAAGCAACGGCTAACAGAACACTTCTTTTAAATACTCACCGCTCTTCCCTCTTTGATTTGGTCGATAGAATTATTGTGATTGATAACGGTAAGATAATGGCTGATGGTGGCAAAGAACAAGTTATTGAAGCCCTGCGCAACGGCAAAATAGGGAAATCATTATGAGCCAGAAATTATTCAATCTCTTAGGTAAAACGCATTTTTTCTTCAAAGAACGCGCTTGGCTTACTAAACCTATTCATCATTTTTTAGAAAAGTTGGCGCCGACTAAAACCGAGGAAGATTATCCTTGGGAATACGAGGCCGAAAACGAATTAAAAGAACAAGAAACCTTACGCGCTAAAAAAATACTCTACAGCGTTGGCATCGTCATGGCGGTTTTATTAGTATGGTCTGCCATCACGCAAGTCGATGAAGTAACGCGTGGCGAAGGTAAAGTTATCCCGTCCAAACAAGTACAAGTCATTCAATCTTTTGATGGCGGGATTATTTCTGAATTATTAGTCCATGTCGGTCAAGTCATCAGCACAGGTGATCCCTTAGTGCGCATCGATGAAACGCGTGCTATCTCTTCTTTAAGAGAAAACCATACTCAGTATATTTCATTAATTGCTAAGCAAGCCCGCTTACAAGCTTTAGCCGACAAAAAACCCTTCGACCTGCCCATCCAAATTCAACAAGACGACCCTAAAGTCTATGAGCAAGAGCATAGCCTTTATGTTTCCACAAAAGATGCCTTAGATTCACAAATTGGCATGGCAAGGGATGAATTATCGCAACGAAAAGGTGAGCTAATTGAAGTTCAAGCTAAATTAGAGCAAGCCCTAAAAGGACTCAGTTTAGTCGATAGAGAAATTGAAATGACCAAGCCTTTGCAAAATAGTGGTGCAGTCTCTGAAGTTGATTTATTACATCTTGAACAATCTGCTGCCCGTTTACGTGGCGAACGTAGCCAAGCCCAAGCTAATATTGGCATGGTTAAAGCCGCCATTGCTGAAGCCGAACGAAAAATCAACGAAACCGAACAAACGGCTCACAGTAAGATACGTGCAGAACTCACCGAAACTACCGCAAAATTAAACAGCATCACCGAAACACGCGTGGGTTTAAATGACAAAGTCGTGCAGTCCACTTTAAAGTCACCCGTTAATGGTACCGTGAGTCGACTGTATGTTAATACTGTAGGCGGTGTCATTCAGCCCGGCAAAGATGTCTTAGAAATTATCCCCAGTGATGACACTTTAGTCCTTGAAACTAAAGTTGAGCTAAAAGATATTGCCTTTATCGCCTTAGATCAACATGCGACCGTTAAACTAACCGCTTACGATTACACCATCTATGGCACGATGGAAGCTACCGTGATTGGTGTGGCCGCTGACTCCCAAGTGGATGAAAAAGGTAATGCTTACTATATTGTTCGGGTGCGTACCTTAAAGCCCAACTTAGGCCATCAACTGCCCATTATTCCTGGCATGGCTGCGCAAGTAGATATTATGACTGGTAAAAAATCGGTACTATCCTATTTATTAAAACCCATACTCAAAGCAAAAGCCTATGCTTTTACGGAAAGATAAAAAATGATTAAAAATCTTGTCATCACAAAAAATGGACTACTGCTTGATAATTGGGTGAGCGCGTTTCCAAAAATAGTTGCCGTTGCAACCGTGGAGGACGCCAACTTAGTCAGCGATCAAGCCACTATTATCTGGTTACATAGCACAGGATCTGAAGAGTGGCTAACGGATTGCTTAACCAAGCTTTATTTAAACAATGCGCAATCCACCGTAGTTGTCATTTCCAATATGCCTGATCAACTGGAAGCGTCCAAAATACTCAGTGCCGGTGCTTTAGGCTATTGTCATGCTTACAGCGCGCCCAAAGTATTGACACAAGTAAGATCAATCGTCTCAAAAGGCGGTGTATGGGTGGGTAGAGATATGTTGCAATACTTGATACTCTCAACACGGCAACTTGTTTCAACCGCACCAGATAAAGTCGAGACTTTACTCGCCCGCTTATCACCACGCGAGCAAGAAGTTGCTCAACTGGTTTCTCAAGGCTTTAGCAACAAACAAATCGCACGAGATTTAGCTATTTCCGAACGCACAGTAAAGGCCCATATCACATCCTGCTTCGGCTTACTGAATGTTAATGACCGCTTACAACTCGCGCTTATACTCAATAAAAACGAGTCAGCGTAAAAGAAAAATTATCGCCCCTTTATTTTGCTGATGTTATTTTGAGTGACAAGTTAAAATTATAAGACTTTCAAATAATTAATGTCTTCAGCATGTATCCAATAATAGCTATGTTGTATTATTAGTCTTGTATGTAGACAACGCTATGAAAGAACTTCAACTCGCAACTAAATTTTTGTTACTGCGAATATACGTGCCCTATGATTCATAGATCTAGGGTTGCTTAAATGATTTTATAACACAGTCAAATGATCACTACATTCGGTATGAACCAAATCACCACTGCGTTGCAGTACAAAATAACCACGCTTTAAAGCTTCCTTTTTGGCATCGTCATTAATATGGAATGCGGCAATGGCACCGTATTGTTTGTAGTTTTGATAAATGGGAAACAGCTTTTTAAAGTTTTGCATCTTACGATCTAGCTTATCTAAATCATTTTTATGCGCTTTGTATTTCACTTCAACAATGCCGATAGCATCACCGTTAGTCTTAATGATATCGTATTCTTCTTCGGTTTTACCACGACGTTTATGGCCGTTCTTTTCAATGTCGTCAAAATGAATACTACCCAAATGAGTATCATTAGCTAAACTATTAAAGAAAAATTCTTCGGCTACCTCACCTTGATTATTGGTTACATTACCTAGCGTAATACCCAT
>CAMDWT010000080.1 GCA_945877505.1 Crenothrix polyspora | reverse complement strand
TTATAAAGAGTAAATTAATTAAACAGGAGCGTATTAACGCGCATTAAGAGTGGCAAAATTTTTCGATTTTTTCACTATTTTTTCGCTTTCAAAAATTTACGCTCATAAAAAACTGGGAAACTTCAGTATCATTTATTAACCGCCTGCGTTCTGAATTACCTGGTGATGAGAATGTATAATTAATTGCTTCATATAATTGAATGAACTCGTCAATTAATAAACACCCCTCACTATCTTCATATATAAAATCAAAGGTCTCTGTTACATAGGGGCAGATATACTCGTTTCCAACAAGATATTTGAATTCTAATGTTTTCATTATGGCTTCTAATTTGTGATATATGAGCAATTTAAAAAAAATCATCTGCAATGATAAGAAAGTTTTTCTATATCATGGGATGCTTGTTCAAACTGCCTAGATAATGCTTTCAAATATTGTGATAGGTGAGCAAGGTCTTTGCGAATTAGATCGCCATTATCTTCAATAGCTTGTTTAATCTCGTGTTCGTTGTCGTTTACTAAGGCGCATATTTCAAAATGGCGAGACATGCTGCTGAATATATTGTCTGATACAGAACTTTTCCCATACCAACTACAATGGAGTTGTTTCTTATCCAATAATTCAGCAAGCGCAGGAAACTCACCCCATCTTCTTTCATAAAGAGCTTGTTCTGTTAGCATGCTGTATTTCCTTTTATTAAAATGTTGTTTTGAGCTTCACCGCAAAATCAGCAACACCAACTTTAAATAAAAACTTGGCGGCACTATCCAATGTTTTGAATTCCCGTGTTTGTCTTTTAGTTGTTTCTAATGGATTACCATCAGCAACTATCATGTAACCTTGAGCCATAATTGCGTAATGGATTTGTATTTTCTTGAGGGCGTTGTTATCCAGCAATAGTTTAAATTCTCGTTCGATCATTTTTAATCCTCCGGTTCCTCATCATTCATGCTGAATAAATCATCCTGCTTAACTAATACAAGTAGGTCACCGGGTTTAACTTGAAGAAAATCACACAAGCTGGATAGCACTTTACGATCAAAACTATTAACCGAATCATTGTAATATCGATCAACAGTAGCTCGTGCAATACCCGTTGCACGACAAACGTCAGATACCTTTATTCTTTTTGCACCTAAGAGGGTAGAAAGTCGGCAACTTATCATAAATTTGTAGGAATAATTAATCGATGTCGATTAGTATATGACCTGTAATATAGAATGTCTATAACGCTATTGCAGATAGATTAGTTAGAGCCAACTTAAAAGCCAAGAAATCAATAACCATTCGTAATTATTTTTGCTGGCGATATATGCTCCTTGTTGCACTACTTAAGAGTAATTTTTAGCAGGGTACGAAGTTAGGATCTATTTGCTCATGACGTAACCTCAGTAAGGTCAGGATATCGGTATCAGTGATCAAATCTAGCTGGGAAAGATTTCGTATTTGCAGCATGGTGGAACTCCTAAATTTTAGGCAAAAAAAAACTGATCACTATTAAGCAACCGGGCGGTTAAATTTTGGTTTTAATGCGTCACTACTTGTCGCTATATTTGATTACAGTATTCCTCAATAACTGGGAATTGTTTCCAGTTCTTAAAAAATATTGAGGAATTAACATGTCAAATCTGGAGGGAACAAAACTTATGACTGACGCTACAGCCTTCGCTGACAATATCTTACCAACAGTGCTACACTTTCTCGAAAAGGGTAACCTTCCAAGCCATATCCTTCAAATTATAAAGCTTGAGGGCGTTAAGGTAGGCAGGATGACAAATGTTACACATCAACCGTAAGCAATTTCTTAAAAAGAGTCTGGAGGTATGACAGTGTTAACGACAAATACCCAAGATGAGTTAAACCGATTCCGAGGCTGCCTGATAGGCTTAGCTGTCGGTGATGCAGTGGGCACCACTGTTGAATTCAAACAACGCGGAACCTTCCCACTGGTTACGGACATGACTGGCGGCGGGCCTTTTAAGCTAAAGCCAGGACAATGGACTGATGACACCTCAATGGCTCTCTGCTTGGCTACCAGCTTGCTGGAAAGTCAGGGATTTGATGCTCAAGATCAAATGCTACGTTACTGCCGATGGCGCGATGAAGGGTATTTAAGCAGTAACGGCCGTTGCTTTGATATTGGCAATACTGTCAGCAATGCTCTCTTCCGCTTCCAGCAAACCGGCGCTCCCTTCAGCGGCTCTACTCATGCAAAATCAGCTGGTAACGGATGTCTTATGCGGCTTGCCCCTGTGCCTATGTTCTTCTACCCAAACCGAGATGTAACTATTCATATGTCTGGGGAAAGCGCAAGAACAACTCATGGTGCAACTGAATGTATTGAAGCCTCCCAACTTTTTGGAGCTATGCTGTTCAAAGCCTTATCAGGAACTAACAAGGCCGACATTCTATCCACAGATAGCTTTACCGATTTTAAATCACAAAGCATTGCCGCCATTGCAAGTGGAGATTACCGACACAAGCGCATTAAAGATATTCGGGGCTCAGGTTATGTAGTAGAAAGTCTTGAAGCAGCATTATGGTGCTTCCATCATACACATACCTTTGAAGAGGCTATCCTTGAATCAGTAAATCTGGGTGATGATGCTGATACGACTGCTGCCATCTGCGGTCAAATTGCAGGCGCTTATTACGGTTACTCAGGCATCCCTGAGCATTGGAAAGAGCGACTGGCGATGATAAATGAAATTCGAATATTAGCCGATCGTTTGCAACTAATTACAATGAAGATTTAATAATTCTTTAACTATCAAGATTATCAATACCCATAATAGAGTGAGCTATGAACTACGACATCATTGGAGATATCCACGGACAAGCCGATAAGCTTGTCGATTTATTAGATAAAATGGGTTACGTTAAGCAGCAAGGCGTTTGGCATCATCACTCGCGTCAAGCCATCTTCTTGGGCGATTTCATTGATCGCGGCCCCAAGCAAGTGGAAACTGTAGATATTGTCCGTGGCATGGTCGATGCAGGAACTGCCTTAGCTATTTTAGGTAATCATGAGCTAAATGCGATTGCGTGGCACACCCCTCATCCAGACCGCGAAGATGAGTATCTACGTTCACATCCTCCCTATAAGTGGGGCGATAATAATCGCCATCAACATGCTGGATTTCTGGCCGAAGTTGAACACCTTCCAGCTAAACATAAAGAAATTATCGACTGGTTTTTGACGCTGCCGCTTTGGCTTGACCTTCCTGAGATTCGAGTGGTACACGCTTGCTGGCATCAGCGATTTATGGATTTTCTGTCGCCACACCTTTCTACAGAGACCAGAATTCTATTGCCATTGATGCTGCACGCAACCAATGAGCCAGAAAGTTTGGCGGAAAAGGACAATCCAGAACCCTCTGTATTTAAAGCCGTGGAAGCGATATGCAAAGGCATTGAAATTCCACTGCCACATGGGCACTCTTTCACCGACAAGGATGGTATCGAAAGGCGCAGGGTTCGAGTACGCTGGTGGGACACATCGGCAATTACCTACCGTCAGGCGGCAATGCTTTCCGAAGTAGAGCGTGAGAGACTTCCTGACCTACCGATTCCAGAACATGCACTATTGAAGTCTCCCCTCGACAAGCCTTTATTTTTTGGACATTACTGGATGACGGGCACGCCAACCTTGCTTTCAGATAAAGTTGCTTGCGTAGACTACAGTGCTGGCAAAGGCGATCCACTGGTTGCCTATCGTTGGGATGGCGAAGCTACGCTTGATAAAGAAAAGTTTATCTCTTCAAAGTGAAGAGTGCTTAAAAAGGCGCAGATTCAACTCCAAATTGTAATCTGCTTCACTGATGGAAAGCATTGATAGTCTCTGCATCACGCCCATGTAATTTCTCGATAATGCAAACTAAGAAAATAACAATGATTCCTCCTGACCTTATACGAATACAAGAGCTATTTCATGGGTTAATTCGCGCCCGCACACGTGGAGGCGGTATCAATGCTCCTCGCACCCTACCGAGAATCGCAACCGCTAAAGGTACAATGGAAAAGCCTAACTGGTTTCCCATCGAGAATATGTATGGCGGGTTTTCTTACTGGATCGAATGGGTAGATGGTGCGCCAAAGCTACATACCCAGAGTTGGTGCAGAATCGAAGGTGGTTCAGGCCAGTATCATGTAATTACGCCAAATGAAGTTCATCTGATAGAGGATGGTTTTGTATAACCGCATTCGGTTTTAATCAGCGTCAATTTCGTTCTAATTTATCATTAAATTTTCACTTTATATTCTTATAAAATCTAATTAACAACAATTCCGGTAAATATGAACACTGTTTAAAAAAAACTGGGATATATTCAACGCTAATTAACATTAGTAAATACTTCCCCAATGATTTTTCTCATAAACACTTTGCTCTTTTCTGCTAAGTGGCTGTGAAGAACACCCTCGAACTACAAACAATTCAGCTCAAGTTGATCGTGAAGCAATTTGCCTAGCTTGATGAGGTCGTGACCAGTGATGGATCTTTCAATATACGCATAGAGGGCCCCCTATGTTTTGAGCAAAAAAAGACCTACATTTACATCTTAGTCCGGCTGCTGCTAAATAAACTATTTATTTATTTTTATCAATGTCTTAACTAGATATAAAACAAATCATTAGTTACTTCATCGCCTCCAAGACTTATACGCTGTTGATTTGGGCTTAAACGGTAAAGCATCACTTTGTCTTCAGACACTTCAATTAACCCAGTTAATTCGACAAGCAGTTTTTCTAATTGTAATGGCAATAATTCAATTTCAAATACCGAAAATTGGACCGGCAACCCCCAATCACGAACCAAGCGGTGTACACGTCTCAAGCGGCTTTTGTTCTTAATGTCATAGCATAAAAGATACTTAACCAGATGAGAGTTCATACTGACAAACGACGCTGGCAGCAAAGCGAGAATAACGTCGTAACAAACGTCTAAATGCTGGAACAGCAAGCCTAAATGCCTCATAAAACCGCTGTTTCCCAGCAGCCTGCAATAAGCAAACTTCACCTGTATTAAAATCTTCCAAACGCACAGTATGTTGCTGAAATAGTTGATACACCCAAAGATCAATTAAGGGTCTCACCGGTTCGAGTAAATCACACGCCAGCGAATCACGATGATAATAAAGCTCATGATAACAACCTAATGCAGAATCGAGTCCGGAAGCTTTAAGCGCGTTAATGGCTTCTTGATAAAACAGTGTATAAGCTAAAGACAAACAAACATTTACTGGATCTTTAGGGGGGCGACGATTACGATCAGTAAACGCCAAAGCGGGAGCAAACATTTGGCTATAAGCCTTAAAATAAATGGCCGCAGCAGCCCCTTCTTTACCTCGCAAACTCGTCAATGAACTTACAGTCGATTCATTTTCTAATTCTATCAACATCCGTTTTAGCGAATTGACAGCCTGGGTCAAAACTAAACGTAATTCTGGCCTATTTTTCTTTAAGCGCGTTAAAAAGCGATACTGACGCATGATTTTAAGCTGAACCAAATACCAAGACCAATGCAACCTAAAATGTTCATCAAGATGAAGTTGATATTGACACATCCGCCGATGCACATCTCCCTGCACTGTTCCTGAAAGGATCGCCGTACGCCCAGGATATCGACTATTAAGCACCAATAATGCAACTTCTTTTTCTGCGATTAAACCTAGCACACCTGCCGACAAGGCGACATGAGGTGCCACTACAATGCGTTCAAGTTGCGCCAATGGCACGCTACTTAGGCGCTTACCATTATGATATAACAACAAACAAGCCCTTTCATAACGCAATTCCATGGATTGTTTTTCAACAAATAAAGTTTTCATAACCATTTCCACAATTTCATCATAGGGTGGTCATTACCGCATTATTTTAAATTCAGGTCAGTGTTGACAAAATTGTTGAGGCTACATCAAACAAAGAACCATTGCCAGGTTTGAACGCTCTGTTTAGTCTTAATCCCTTCTGATTCAGGGCTACTTTCAAACAAAAACGCTTTTTTACCAGTATCTTTTATAAGTCTTAATCCCTTCTGATTCAGGGCTACTTTCAAACGTTATTCGACGTAACAGCCGACAATGCGTATTCCAGTGAAGGTTGCCACCCAGTCCACGTGAAAGCTGCCACCTAAACCGGTGAAAGTTGCCACCTCATCGGAGCGGAGCGACGCGGGAGGTTTATTTTTACTCTATCTCGTTAGTTGTCGTCAAATTTGCTTGCTGTTTTCTGAGGGAATCTCCTTCTAATTTTATTTTATAGGCGTTGTGTACTAAGCGATCCATAATGGCATCGGCCAGTGTTGAGTCGCCAATGTTGGCATGCCATTGATCAAGCGGTAGTTGGCTGGTAACAATGGTTGAGCGTGAGCCGTGCCGGTCTTCCAGTATCTCCAGGAGGTCGCGTCGTTGTTCTGCCGATGGCTTTGCCAAGCCCCAATCATCTAATAACAAGACATCTGTTTTTCCCAAGTGATTAAGGAGCTTACTATAACTGCCGTCCCCTTTGGCCAGCGGCAGCTCTTGGAATAATCTTGGCACGCGCTGATAGATAGCGGTATAGCCTTCGCGACAGGCTTTTTGAGCCAAAGCGCAGGCAATCCAAGATTTACCGACACCCGTGGGCCCCGTTATCAGGATATTAAGATGTTTTTTAATCCACTGACAATCATGCAAGCTTTGTAATAGTGCTTTATCAAGACCTCTATTAGCCTGATAGTTAATGTCCTCTAAGCAAGCATTTTGCTTAAGTTTGGCTTGTTGCAATCGATTTTTAAGACGCCGGTCAAGACGATCTGTCATTTCTCTATCAACCAATAAACCTAAACGTTCTTCAAAGCTCATTTGGTCAATAGTGGAGTGCTCTACCTGATTGAGTAAACCTTGGGCCATGCCATATAACTTCAGGGTTTTTAGTTTGTCGAGAGTGGGATGATTTAACATGAGTTTTATCCGTTTTTATTGTGGCGTTATGTTAACTGATGACTTCCAACAGGCTTTATGACAGTCTTGTTGTGATAAAAGCTGTAGAAGTCATCCGAGTTTTTAATGCCGAATGAGTTATGATTCGACGATTTTTATTAGTGGTAATAGTCTGAGCCACGAACATTCTCGTGTTGCTGTGGCAAGGCTGATTCTTCCTCTACCACAACAGACTTACTGTCCAGCCCGTGTTTTAAAATGGACTCAATGCTTTTATAGCGACAAGTCCCTAATAACAACGCACGCGCACAAGCTGCTTCCAGACGGGCATCACTGTAAGCTTTAGCGAGCCGTAAAATACCCAGGCAGCTTCGATAGCCTTGCTCAGGATGGCGTCGTTCCTGAAGTACAACCGTAATGACCTGACAGGTTGCTGAGCCTATTTTTCCTGCCCAATTTATAAATCGCTCAGGCGACCAGTCACCATAGTATTGATGGGCTTCCGGTCTATGGGCATTGAGGGTGGTATGGTGTCCTTTCAGCCAAGATCGCAAGTGACTGGCAACACGGTCACCCTTATTAAACACCTCGATAGTGTTTTCAGTGATGCGGGCATCCAATTGCAGTTTGACCAGACGATAGGGAACCGAGTAATAATGCCCCTCGATGTCCACATGATAGTCAATATGCACACGCACCAGTTTCCATTCCGCATAGACATATGGCGCTATGGGTAAGGCTTTTAGTGCTGGCTTATCCAGACTTTGAAAGAGTTCGGCGCGTGAACCCGGGAGTTTTTTAAAAGGCCGTTGATTAAGCTTTAATAGTAATTGCTGTATCGCCTGATTAAGCTCAGTGAGCGAAAAGAAACTGTGGTTGCGCAGTGAGGCCAAAATCCAGCGCTCAACAATTTGTACGCCCACTTCCGCCTTAGCTTTATCTTTAGGTTTTCTGACGCGCGCAGGGACAATAGTTACGCCGTAATGCGTTGCCATTTCAAGATAAGTTGGATTAAGATCGGGTTCGTAACGGTGCGTTTTGGTGACACCGGAGCGAAGGTTGTCGGGGACAACCAATTCAGGCAAGCCACCCAAAAAAGTGAAGCTACGCTGATGAGAACCTATCCAGTCCGGTAAGGATTGTGACCAGGTGGCTTCAGCATAGGTATAATTGGAAGCCCCCAGCACAGCAACAAAAATCTGTGCCGAACGAATCTCACCGGTACGTGGATCAATCACTGACAAGGTGTGGCCAGCATAGTCAACAAACAACTTCTCGCCAGCACGATGGGTTTGCCGCATTGATAAGTCGCGCTTACCTAACCAGTTCCGGTACTGATCACAAAACCAACTGTATTGATAGCCCTTGGGATGTTGTTCACGGTATTCCTGCCACAATAAAAACAGCGTGACATTCTTCTTTTGCAGTTCCTGATGAACCTTTAACAAGTCAGGTGGCACGCGATCTCTGCCTGATAATTTATGCCGTGCAGGAAACAATAACCGCTCTAACTCCGTATCATTTAACGTATCAGGCAAGGGCCAGGATAACCCGGCTTGTTCGGCTCGCTCTATGTAATTCGCCACCGCTGGCCTTGAGACATTACAACTTTGAGCAATCTTTCGATCACTTAAATCATTGGCCCATTTCAGGCGCAATACTTCTTTTATTTTTCGCATGGATAACCTATTAGCTGGCATCAGCTCTCTCTTAAATGATGAAAAGAGGTAGCAGAATATCGTTTAGTTATCCCGCGTCAAAAAACGCTAAAACATCACCACCAGAGGGTGGCAACATTAACCGGAATCAGTGGCAGCTTTGAAATGGAATGGGTGGCAGTATTCGTCTGGAATAGGTGGCAACTTTGAACCGGAATACGCAGCTATAACGCCAATCTGGAGGTATATACACCCCTAGACTCAGTGGCTTTTGATAATAAGGTGAGGATTTAATGAGCGCATTATCTAAAATTAAAAGCGCTGGTTTTGATGTGGGCTTGGTTGACGGGTTTATTGAGATAACCCCCGCTAGTAAATTAACGCAAAGCCAGTTCGCTTTTTTGAAATCACATAAGGCCGAAATCATTGCCGAGTTACAGGCCGAGACTTTAGCAACGCACCCTGCTACGGAAACTAATGTTAGTTGCGGCCAATGCTTAGGTTTTAAATCGAATAACGCACATGGCAGAGGTGGAGGCTCATGCCTTATTGGTGGCGAATATGGGCAGTGGAGCGACACCAGACACCAGTGTATAAAGTTTGATGCAATGGTTGAGCGTGTAGAGTTACCAGAGCCTAAGCCCAACGCCATAATAGTTAAATGCTATACACCTAATGGAAATCTAATCGAAGTTGAAGCTAGAGACCCACAACACGCAGAATGGTTACTCAGATATAACCCACCACAGGAGCTTTAAAGATGATAAATGATAATACAGCAATAAATAAACTAGGCGAATCTAGGGGAAATCGAGGGAAAGGGCGCAAGAAAGGCTCACAAAATAAAAACACCCATGAAATTAAATCAATGATTATGGCTGCATTGGATAAGGTTGGCGGGGAAGAATATTTTGTTACTCAAGCATTGGAGAATCCGGTGGCGTTTCTTGGTCTGATTGGTAAGATACTACCTAAAGAGGTTTCCGCCGAGTTAAGTGGCAATATGAATATATCAAGTATTACTAGAACTATTATTGATCCTAAAGCGATGCTTTAAAATAGGTCATTGGTCTATCCCGAGAAAAATTCTTACTTCTATATACGCTAATCAATTTAAAAACACTCAATAGTACAATTATAGCGTGTAA
>CAMDWT010000079.1 GCA_945877505.1 Crenothrix polyspora | reverse complement strand
TCATTCAGCGAGTGTAATGTCTGATAAGGTAATTGAAAAACTTTGCCTCGAACTCAATGCAACGGAGACTCTATTTCCTCGTACAAATTTACGCATGATATTCAAAGTTGGGTCAAATTAAAATCCTAGAGGTCTGGGTGTCTGAACTTGGATTGTGCTGATAAAGACATGTTGACGATTTCGTCCAGAAATAAGGTGCCGCCGTTAGTGGCTTCAAACTTACCTATAGATGCGTGATCGGCTCCGGTAAACGCACCTTTTTCATGGCCAAATAATTCGTTTTCAATTAACGAGTCAGATATCGCGCCACAATCAATGGGAAAAAATTCTCCACTTGCACGTTGGCTTGACAGATGAATATTTCTGGCAATCATTTCCTTGCCGGTTCCTGTTTCACCTTGGATAATAACAGAAAAATCCGTGTGCGCTACTCGCTTAATATCTTTTATAACGTGTTTAGTTTCTGGACTACTTCCCATTAATTTGAAAATCCGGGCAGAAATATCGCTATTAGACTTGCTTTTTTTGTTGTCTTTGCGTGCATGCGTTTGCACTGCACGATTTACCAACTCCAACACCCGATTATTATCGAATGGTTTGGGAAGGTAATCCCACGCACCTGCTTTGATAGCACAAACCGCGCCAAGAACACCAGCAGTGCCAGTAATCATAATAACGCGGAGTTGTGGATATAAAACACGCGCCTTAGCTAATACAGCCATACCATTGGGTTCGGGAATAACACTATCGAGCAGTAGCAAATCAGGCTCACGTTGTGATAATAAATTTAACGCCATAGTGCCATTGTAACCTTGCTGAGTTTGATAGCCTGCACGCTCTAAAAGATGCGCTAACAGCTCACAAATATCTTTATTATCGTCTATGATTAACACGTAACCTAAGTTAGTATCCACTTTAAATCTCCGGGTAAAACTTGGTATGTAAAAAATAAAATACTTTAAAATTAACTACTTAATTATTGCTAGCTTTCAATTTACCCTGCTTTTTTAAGTAGATACCTAAGTTACTTGGTTCCATTAAATGCACTCATTTTGTAAGCTTTATAATTGATATAGACTTTCAGATAAATAACATCCAAAAAATACCAAGTAATACATTGATTTTAAAGGTTTTTTAATTAGTAAGGTTGGAGGTTTAATATCTGAAAGTCTATAACTCTCTTCTTGTTACTAATTGAAATGCATCTTGAATAGAACAAAAACCGTACAAACTAAAACTTAGGTATTTAGGCAATATCCAAAAATAAATATGCTCTTATGGCACATGATGTTTGTTGATTTTCAAAGGCTGTAAGAATTCAGAAGTTATAGCGACCCAGAAAATGAATAAAAACCACTGATCTAAGGAATACGCACTAAATAACTTAGACATCTTGCACCCTCTCCCTTCGGGAGAGGCTTGGGGTGAGCGGATATAAATGGTCAAGTTATTTCATGCGCGTTCCTAAGTATATTCTTTGCAGAAAATTAGTAAGTATTCACCTCCCCCTTTGAAAAAGGGGGATTGAGGGGGATTTATCTAATAAAATCTCCCCTAACCCCTCTTTGTTAAAGAGGGGGACTGAATAATTACATCGAATGTCGCTTTACTTCTACATGGCTCTATAACTTGCAATAAATAAGCCCACTTTATAGTCTCCACACGCATCGTATATGGCCATAAAGGCTTCGTTATACGGTAACAGGAATCATTAATGCGATGGCGTTTCAGATTCAGGCAGTTACCTAATAATTCTCTTAGAGTATCATAAATAGTCAATAAGCTATATTTATAATATTTATAATCAATACCTTCGCCAAAAATAAGGTATTCTTGACGTGAGGTCTGCCGATCTTTGTGGCATTGATAATTGAGTTGTCGATTAAAAACCCACTTGGCAAAAATGCCAAACAGTTTTTAATCCAGCGCTGGTATTTGCTGACTATGGAAACGATTTTCAGAACCCGTGTACTCTTAATAATCATACCTTGGAGCAGTCACATTAGCTTTTCCGTTTGGCGAAGGTAGTTTTAGTTTTTTATGATAATTTAGTGTGTGATCAATGGCAAGCCTCTAGCAACGGCTTCAACAGCAGTGGTTGGGTGCTCAGCGAACGATTTAATTTTAAACTGTCCCACCTTACGCGGGTAGCCAATTTTTGCAACTCGGTGGGTTGCCAGCCATTAGCCGGGGGTTGAGCGTAGCGACACCCCCGGATGATACGTAAAAAAGAACTGCGACCCCAGCGGGGTCACAGAAACACAACAGATAAACGAGGTTCATTATGGCATCCACCTACCTAAGCCTGCATTACCACATCGTATTTGGAACCAAAAATCGATTACCCAGCCTGGATGCAAAATGGCGTCCTCGGCTTTACGATTATCTCGGAGGAATTGTCCACAGATTAGGTGGATTTTCAAAACGAATTGGTGGAATCGATGACCATGTTCATTTATTAGTGTCTTTAAAAGCGACGCACAATCTTGCGGATCTGATGCTGGAGTTGAAGAAATCCTCGTCGGTATGGGTTCATGACACTTTAGGTGAAAAACACTTTGCATGGCAAGAAGGTTATGCGGCTTTCACCGTTAGCGCGACCCCGCTGGGGTCGGGTTGTTTTTTACGCTTTATCCGGGGGTGTCGCTACGCTCAACCCCCGGCTAACGGCTTAAACCCCGTTGGGGTTCCACATGCTCAAGCAATAACTTGCGTATAACAATAAACGTGAGGAAATGAGAAAGTTTATTCTGTGGTGGCTTATTTATTGCGGGTTACCTATAGTTCTTTGCAAATGAATTGATCGTGGTTTTAAGAGATAATAGATTGATATTATTGTTTTTTATGCCAAAATTTACACTCTGTTCTTTTGCAAAGAACTATAAGTAGGTAGCCCGTAACCGGCACAGACACTTTGATTTGTCGGGTTACGCTGTCGCTAACCCGGCGTGATATTAATTGCAAAAAGTGTAAGCCGAGGTGTGAAGGATGCCCATATTGACATAATGCATAAAAAAATGTTTTCTGGGGGGGTAGCTAAGGAAAAGTGGGAGCCTGAGCAGATCACAGGGCGCTTGAAAAGCCTTGAAAAACGACATGTTAGCCATGAAACTATTTATCGATTCCTGTTTGCTGGCAAGGCTGTTGGTGTTGGAGCGATGCTAAAAAAGCTTTAGCCGGTATTAATAATAGACTTAGAAAAATTATAAACTATAAAACATTATGGGAAGTATTTTGTAAAATGGCTTCACTTAATATTGATAATTTACTGGGTGTTGCATCTATTACTTGAATTCACCAGACCCTAACCGTAAAGGATAAAACTTTTATCCCAGTGGGGAAATATTTTCCACTGGACATTCTACCGTTATTTTTTATATATAGACTTTCAGAAATTAAATTTCCAACTTTACCAGTTTCAGCGCTTTCAAACCATAAGAGTAGATCAGTGCAAGACTTGGAGATTATTTATCTGAAAGTGTATAGATGAAGCTTCTTCAAGACCAACCGGCTTACCCAGTGGTTGAACGACAACAATATCTTTGGGTAATTTAGCGATAATGTTATGCTTTAACCCAAGAAAGAGTATAGCTATCTCATTGTCTTGTAATGATTTATCGATGCGTTTCGCAATAAAATCATCCCGCTGATCCAGTAAGTTTTGTGCGATTTCTAACGTAGAATCAGTTGATTCACCCAATTTTAGCAATTGTGTCATCAGGGAATGTTCTTGCACTAAAAGCTCTGCTGATTCCGTGCCCATAAGCACGGCTCCTTTGTGATGTAAAGCTTGCAACAATTTATAATTTTCACTACCAGAGTTTGCGACTTCGGCAACTATTTCCTGTTCTTTTCCACAAACAGGCAAGCCATCTTGATAAAGTTTCAAATTGGTAAAATCTAAACCTAAACTGTCAATGGTTGTTGCAATCATTCTCCAGAAATGTTCAATAGCATCAATATAAAGACGCTCCTGTTCTTCAGTTCGCAAGTCGCTTGCCGCTTTGCTCAATGATCCTAAATCTTTGGAGCTATGAATAATAGGGAAGTAAATCAGTGCACGCATTGAAATAACAGTTATTACCGGGGGAGTTCTTCAATAACGGGCAGGACTGCCTCCAGTCGAGTTTCCAAGCGTTTCAGGCGATCTTCCAGCTCCGTATTGGGTAATGAGTTAATTTCTCTAGCTCTTGAGTCAAATGCAGGATTACCAGTCCACCAATCCAAGCCCATTTCCAACGCTTTGTCTACAGAACAGATAAGTAGACGGATTTCCAGTGTCAACAATTCGACTTCAACTAGCCTGATGCGAATATCGCCACTAATAACAATCCCTTTGTCCAGTAATCGCTCTAATAAATCAGCTACAGTAGTCGAATTTGTTGAGTGGGTTAATTTTCTGTTGTCGCTCATGGTATAAATCCTTACAGTAGTCGACCCAAAGGTCTTAAATTCTTATGCATATATTTCTTGGGCGTAAATAGTGCATACCAGCGTACTCACTCCTCGACTTTAGATATAGCGGAAGTGCCATTCAATTATTCGATCGTTTGTTCAAGCCGCTCAAGAACATCTAAAGATAACCGTAATTGACCCTCCTGCTCGTAACGGTCTGCAATAGTCATCAGTGCAGCTTTAGCGGCTTTACTTTCATCACTATTAGGGTATTGCTCGGTAATTTTTAGATACACATCTATAGCTTGCCTAAGTTCGCCTTGTGCAATCCATGCATTACCCATACGCAGAAGAAAACCACGCGTTGTTGAATTTATGTCGATATCTATATCAGCCATTACGCTTTTCCACCTACAAAGAACACACTCATGCTGTGTTCATGAATAATCCATAATAATTGTGTAATTTTGTTCATTGCCCACATCTTTATAATAGTCGACCCAAGGGGCCTAAGTTAAAATTCAAATCATCGTCTTCGAGGCCAAAAACCTCACGCAGCTTATCCAATTCATCGGCTTGACGCATTAGCGTCATACCCAATCGTTCGATTTCTTCATCAGTAAGCGATCCGGAATCCATTCGCCTTATGGCTTGTCGCTCCAACAATTCATGTAGCAGTTTAACGAGCGTTAAAACCAGTTGCGCCAAACCATTACGAACACGATCACCATCGATTTCTAATTTACGCGGAGTACCTTCTGTAGAAGATCGAGGTAAAATTGGCGGAGCCAAGTCATCCATAGTGTGATGAGGTGACGGATGCTTCGTTGTCATTGTCTTAATCCTTACCGCGTAAACGTTTGCCGGTTTCTACAGAAGCAACTAATGCTTGTAGGCTTAAATAAATTAAATCAATATTGGCGACTGAAACGGTTATATCTGCAACCACTACCGCACCTTTGTTTAAAAGACGATCCAGTGCTTCACACAGTGAAGCCTGTTCCTGTCCATCCTGATACTGTTTGTTAATTGACATAATGTGTAATAGGTACTTTTACAGTCTATAAAAAAATGCCGAGTCTAAATCCATTAGTTTTTTTAAGCCAGAGGGGGGCTATTTTCTGATAAATACGCACTTGCGACAGGTCATGAAAAATGTCAGGCACATGCCTTACATTCAAAGAAGACCGGCTTTAGCGGGTCTTCCTGTGAAAATCCTTATAAATTATCGGCCTTATTTTATCATGTCCTCTCGCGTGTTGTCTTCGTCGTCTTCGTCTTCGTCGTCTTCGTCTTCGTCGTCTTCGTCGTCTTCGTCTTCGTCTTCGTCGTCTTCGTCTTCGTCGTCGTCTTCGTCTTCGTCGTCTTCGTCTTCGTCTTCGTCTTCGTCTTCGTCTTCGTCGTCTTCGTCTTCGTCTTCGTCTTCGTCGTCGCCTATTAGATTATCTTCTTCATCTAGTGCGTCTAATCTATCCAGCAGTACGGTTTCTTGTTGCTCAAATTCTTCTTCAGAAATCTCGCCAGATTCCAGTTGCATGTAAAGCTCAGTCAGGCTTTCGCGAATTCGATCTCCCTCTCCAGAGAATTCTTCTTCCGCCAGTTCGTGAATTTTTTTAAAAATCCAGTTAATGCCCTTAACGGGAGAGAATAATATGTTATCAACCAACAGCATTGCTTAACCTCAGACTCAGTCAGAATCACTATTACGGCTTACTGACGCTTTCTTTTTTGCGGTTGGTGCATGTAAATCCAACGTGACGAAATTATGCGGTGCCCACGGCCCGGTATAATCAAACAAATAAATATTATCAAATAGTTTTGAGGCCTTAAAAACGCCTTTAGCGAACTCATCCAGTCGCTCTCTTTCGACTAAACACGCCAGATTCATGACGTCTTTTTCTCTTTTAACCGGCGTTTCAATAATGTCTTCGCAAAAATCAAATAACACTTCTTTTACTTTTTCGGTGAATTCGATTCTATCAGCATCACGTAATGACTGATATAAATTACCTAATCGAATTTTTTCATCGCGGTGACTGCTATCACTTGAATTTCTATCCCAGATGTCATCTCGCCCTTCTTTCAAAGTGGGATGTGTAGCAACATAATATTCATAAATATTAGCGACTTCCCAAGAAACACGCAGCCCCATTTCTACACGCCCATTGAGACGCTCAAAATGTTCTCTGATGGTTTCCTGATTAGTGCTCAACAAGTCCTGTATGGCTTCAGCACTACGAGCAATAACACCGAAGCGCATCGGTAATACCGTATGGTCTTCTGTCAAAGAGTGCAATACGGCCTGATGAGCACTGATATTACGCCTGTCGGGTCTCAATCGGGTGCTAAGTGTATCACTTACCACGGCTCTTAAGCCGTCTTGATCAATGGCGTAAACCGCTGCGGATTCAAGCCCAAGTATTTCGTATCTGGGTTTTAAGTCATCGGAAGCGCAGAGCGCATAAAGCACTTTAGCACTACTGCTTTTTGATTTATCGGTGCTCACAATGCTTTCCTTAATAAAATGCGCTTATCGCATGCCTGATGCATGCGATTCAAGCGCCGAAATTCTTCTAAATAAATTCGTCCCAAATCAGCAAGAATTTGTGACCTACCTGTCATGTTAACACAAGTACGGAAACTCTTCGTCATACGCATAGTACGAATATGAGAGATTGTATTGATTTTGTTCATAATGACAGCCTTAGTACTTGATTCGTAAGCCAGAAGACTTTTTATTTTCAGTCGACTCTGATTTCCCTTTATTGTAAACCATTTCACACGCTGCTGTTGCACTTGCGAGCAATAGTTCTTTTTCTTTATCAATTTCTGCTATACGTTTGTCAATCATGGCAACGCGTGATATAGCAACTTCACGTTCTCGTGTTCGCCGCCAGCGCTCTAACTCAAGAGCACCTACCTGAAAATAGTCACGATATACTTCATGATCACGACTCACTCGTCCTGAATGGGTTTTAATATCTGAAACTGTTCGAGGAGGGCTTGTGATTATTGCCATGAGATTACTCTACTGCTTTTATTTTTGTAGATACGCTGATTGCCTCTGAACCCACTGGCGGACAAACTTTACGAATAGCACCATCAACCATATCATGGAATATCGAGCGACCTGCATGTTGTATTTTTGCAGTTTCCATGCTCAATACATCGTAGCAAATAGAATGAAATAAACTATCGCCATACCGCGCTTTCATTCCTTGTATATGTAAAATACGAGCAATAGCAATGCCAGCGCGTAATCCGTGCTTGGTTTCATGCTCGGAGCCATGTAACTCTCTGACTAGATCCACAACGTAGGTAGCTTCTTTTAATGCTAATCCAGAACGGGCATGAAGTATCTGTAGCTCAGTATCACGATCTGCGAAGCCAACATTGATAGTAATCATACGGTTCATCAATGCATCTTGTGTCTTATGTGTACCTGCGTATTCTTCCGGATTGGAGGTAAAAATAGCGCGAAAGGCCGGATGCACATCCATAAAGCCTTCTCCGGTACCGCGAGAACCTGGTAAGTTTAAAATACCTTCTGAGAACACCGATAACAATACGTTATTGGTTTCTGCCTTGGAGCGGTTAAACTCATCATAAATCAACATGTCACCATTTCTGCAGGCCGTTGTTAAACGATTATCGACCCACATACGGCTCATATTTTCTTCAGTTTTTAATACCGAATGAATATAATTATCTACTAAGCTGCTTTTGCGATAACCAATGTCTTTACCTGTCAAATCGGATGTTACAAATTCTTCATTACCTTGCAGCAAGGTTACAGGACGACCCCATTGTGCTGCGAGATGAAATGCTAAAGTTGTTTTTCCTGTTCCCGATGGACCGGCAAAATGTACAGGATAGCCAGCATTTAAATAAACCAATGACCGATCTATAATCTCTTTTACATACGAAGTGACTACAAATTGATCACTTGCCTCTGGAATGATAAGGTCATCTTTTACTACATGTAAACTTGAATTTGTTTTGCTCTTAGTCATGAATGCTCCTGTGCCAAACGGCAGTTGTCTTTCCCGATAATAAGGGATAAATTATCAGGATTATCTTTAAAATGGTGATGAGAATGTTAAGCGCCTTTGGTTAACACCGCAAGCACTTAAATATAAAATGGTGGTCGAGTGATAATAAAGGTATTTTAAATCAATCGATTAAAGCTCATTTTACGGCACTACTTTTTTTTATAACTACTCAATTTAAAAATTGCTAAAAATAATGCATGCGCTTATGCCTAATCATTATCTTATAAGGCATTAAGTTATAATGTGTTTTAGCAAAAAAGCCTGAGTAATGGCTATAAGACTTTAAATGATAATGTAAAGGTCACTTACTTGACCTTTAGTGCCGTAGGCAACACTAAAGGTCTATGAAATAAACATAGGGTACTACATAACCCTTAATTTTTATCAAATTACTATTTATCTTTTTTTGCACCTGAGAAACTTTTAGAGGGTTTTTTAGGTGTTTTTATTGTATTGTCTTCGGACTTTGTAATATTGGAACTTGACGATGCCGGGATTGCTTGAGCAACGTCTGGTAGCGCCAATTTTTCACTGCTAGGACTTTCTTGTTGACTTGACTCATTTTTATCACTTCCTACTTTAGCCTCATCAACAAAATGAAGTGCTAAGCTAGGAGTGCTTTTTTTTTTTTATCTGTACCGAAAAAAACAGCGTGAGCACCCGCTCTGTCTTGTGATGCATTATTAATAAATGCTGTAACACTGCGACTATTCTCAGTAATAAAGTCTAACCTTTCTTTTGCACTTTGTTCAGCCATGTTTTTGTGTTCAACATTAAAGCTGTTTAATAAATCTAATGTATTTTTTGACACACTGTTAACAAAAGCGGCTCGTTCTTCACGTCCCTGCTTACTCAATGCTTGATGATTGCTATTGAAAGCACTTAATAAGCTATTGACGTCAGTCGCATTATTTTTGACAAATAATGCACGTGCGCTTGCATCTTGAAATCCATTGCTGGCTCGAGTTGCAGTAAAGTCAGAAATTTGAGATCTTACATTAAAAATTCTTGCATTTTGTTCAGACAAGCGACTTTCCCGAGTAATGTCAATATTACTACGCAATTGCGCCATATCATCTGTTAATTTTCCCATAGGTATTCTCCTTGGATTATCACTTTAAGAAAAACTCCAATTAATAATTTTGGAGTTGTTTAAAGCACCCAAGCTGTTAAATTAAAAAACAGCAGTTGGGCACTCTTACTTTTTTACTTAATTACGCTGGAGTAGCTGCGCTAGCGGTAAGGCCAATCGCTTCAGCATATTTCAAATAAGTTTCAACAGAAGCAATAACAACGCGTGCTTCTATAGATAACAATTCGATACCAACCAATGAAACTTTAACCCAAGCATCGATAACGATACCTTTGTCAAGAATACGGTCTACAACTTCAGCCAAGCTTGAAGAGTC
>CAMDWT010000078.1 GCA_945877505.1 Crenothrix polyspora | reverse complement strand
TTAAATCCCGTCGTAATAAAGTTAACTGATATCTTTAAGGTATCGCTGTTTAACCAGTTTCCAATGAGAAATGAACCCGTATTTTTTTCGGCTAAATCGGCGCCCAATAATACAAGCGTCAGTAAGCACGACATACTGATGGCCCACGTAGCTATAAAGGCTGTTTTTGCCTCATCGGCTTCACCATGAAGGGCGCCTAATAAGTGCCCGACACCAATAAGCGTGGCCGCGATAAAAGGTAATAAAGGGATTAGAACAACTAATGCATCCATAACTATACGTTTGATACGGTAGGTTGATTAATCAGCATAGGGGGTACGGGCAAGGTATGATCACGGTAGCAATCTGAAGAATTATTTCGCAAAGGAATGTCTTTTGTTTCGGCTTGCCAATGAACAAACCCCGTTCCAGGTTCAAAAATATGTATAGCCCCGCTTTCAGGATCTTTAGTGCTTAAATGAATCCAGCCACCCGCTATTAGTTCACGTAAGCTTTCTTGCTCAGCATAAATACGTTCCAGAACCGATGTTTTGGCTTCTACGACGATTTGTAAGCGCATAGCTTCATGGATTTCAACCATTTGCTGAGGTAGACCGGTACGTAAGTCGCTGCTAGCACCTTCCATCACACCAAAAAAACCGGTGATGTTATGGGGTACTTTAGAGCCACATCCCAGTCTTTCATTATTAACGGTTGAGAAATAATACTCTAGATTAATGCCGGCGCCTACTGGGCCTACTGCCAGTAAAATACCTTCGAGTATAGAACCCTCAGGATCTTGTGCAGCGTCATAAGAGATTAAAAAAAGCCGGCGATCAAAAAAGGCACCTTGTGTCAGCGATCTTTTACCGATTAATGCGGCCGCGTTAGTGGCATGCCCTAGTTCGGGTCGTGTTTGAGAAAAATCGGTAGCACGTTCTTGCATATGCGTCAGTGCTTCGTGAGGCGTGGGTTTACGAGGCGCTGAAGCTAGTCTGCGGCAACGTTCATGGGCTGACATGCGCTGAGCATGTTTTAAAGCCTGTTGTAACAATTCAAAGGCACTTAGTCGCTCTTGAGGAAGATCTGTTAAATCGAACCAGCTGATATCTTCATTACAGGTGTTGTGTTCAGCGCCTATAAACCAAGTATCATTAGGAATATTAATACCCTGTTGGGCTAAAAGAGTTCGAGTTTCAGGACGATTAGCCATGGCAGCAAAGACCCTTGCATTAGGGCCACCATGGCGACCACTGCAAGCTCCGCAATCATAAGCCGCTAAATGCGGATTATTTTGACTGATAGAACCATGCCCCATGAGGACAACGAGTTCAGAGAAACCAGAGGTTAAGCCCGTATTACGGAGTAAACCGGCAACACGGGTGGCTTGTTCATTATCAGTAAAGCCCAGTTTTGGGCGCTCAGGTGTAGCTAGTGTTGTCAGATCCAGCGCTATGAAATTGAGCTCAGTGTTAATCTTAGGGCTTATCCATTTTGATACCCTATTAAGTAGATTATATTGATGCCTCGGTAATAGTGATTTTGCTAGCAAACCAAGTAGCATCAAGGGAGCTGTCGCATCAATGAGCGGGTGAGAGACTAATAAGTTGCGACGGAAGCCATGATGTAGCCAATTGCTAATCGCTTGATTTAATTGACGTCCTAGATGGTATCTTCTGAATGATTTCTTGCTGTCAATTCTAGGCGTTTCATGTACTTCATGGCTTGGTGTTATGACGACGGGACACAGCGCGGTCACTTTAGTATCATCGAGACCTTTGTAGTTCATGGCGACACCAAAAAATCCGGCTGCACCGAGCGTTTCAATGGCCGGATTAAACTCTTCGAGATGACGACGGAAACCTTCTTCACGGTCATCCATGCAAAATATAAGTTGCGACGCTGGACGGCTATTACGAACCGCCCAGCGACCTCGATTATGATTAGCGCTAAGCACCTGAAAAAAATGGTCTCTGTAATTTATTTCATAGGCATAAAGCCACACTTTGGAGCGTTCTGTGACGTTAAATTCATCAAGTAGAGTTAACATTGCCTGAAGATTTTCTTTACTTAATATTTCTAGGTGTGTGGCATCTAGGCCTAAATGTTGAAATAAACGAAATAAACGCCAACCACTATTGTGTGCCGAAAGATTTTTGTTGTTGTCAGCCATTGGGCTGCACTGCCAGGTCCAAATTAGATCCGCAAGTTGCTGCCATTCAACTTTGTTATTTCGTTCTGAATCCGCTTGAGTGGTCAGTGACTCAGCTAGTTGAGTTAGATATTCGGGTAAGTTGCCTTGGTACAAATTATTACGCACGGCGAACTCAGATAGGTTTTTACGGAAATAAGATTTTAGCGTACTAAGTTTGGCCTCAATTTTCCAAAAATCCATGCAAATCTGATTCAGCCATAACCTGTCTAAAGTGAGTCGAACGGCAAGATAATCAGCAAGTTTTGGTGTGACAGTTTGTGTGGTTTGATAATGTGGGTGATGCTGATGCCAGTTAATAAGTCCTGACCAACCGGGCAATTCAAGTGCAAGTTTTTGCAGATAGCCCGCCCATTTTTGAGGGGGGATTTCTAATTGAGTGAGCTGTAGAATAATCGTATCAATGGCATCTTCAGGTAAATTGCAGATTATCTGCTGCCAGTCGGGCAGTTCATGTAAGAAAGGATTCGCATCATAGCTGATGCTAGCTCGCCAAGATGCATAAAGACCTAAGGGCTGGGTATCCGACATTTTCCAGGCCGCTACACCTTCATCCAGAGTTGATGCACAAATCCGAATCAGTTGTGGACGAACAGAATCCATAATATCAACGCCGCTTAATTTGAGGATAAATCCTCGCAAGGTAATGCTATCTCCCACTTGTGATAATAAGTCATCGAGTGTCGTGCAGTCGTCGTGAGGCAATGATGGTTTGTGCTGTTGTATACCTTGATAGGCGGACAACCATTCCTCAGCCTGATCTAAGGATAAATCAAGCATGGTTTCAGGATGCAGTCCGGCAGGGTTTAAATCAAGTTTGCTAACAAGGCCTTCCCAAAGTGGTTTAATGATGTGTTCTTGATTAGTACCGTTTGGGCATAAGCAGTTTCGAACTGATGCGGGTAAATCAGTTTGTGGCGCGATTAAAGCCCCTGACTCATTCATTTGCCAATTTAATTGGCTAATGCTGAGACCTTCTAACTCATATAAGAGCGCTAAAGTATAAATATCATATCGAGTTATAACGCGATCTTTTAAGAGGCAGACGGTTTGCTCCATTTTTAAATGGGGGCTTTTTGACAGCGCTGTGTGTAGATCACTTTGAGTGATGCGGCCTTGTTGATAATGAAGGCGATTTTTTTCTTCAGGTAGATAGGCACAGATTCCGGTTAATGCTTCGTATTCGGCTAGTGCTTTTTCGAATGCAAGATGTTGAAAACCATGTAAGGTATTGTGATGAACAAAATCAAGAATAGGGGCCTGTCCTGGCAAAAGAGGGTCTAAATGTTCCAGTGCAGTTAGAATCTGAGCACGGCTGTTGGCAGGGTATAAAAATGATGCTTGCATGAGATAGACTATAAAAGCCGTTGACTGATTTGGTTATTAATTTGACTGATTGTTGCAGCAGATAAGTCAATTAAAGGGGTAGGGATTAAGCCGAAAAAGAGGATGCATGAAACTAATAAACTGGCGGCGAATAGTTCAGTTCGAGTCAGGTCAGTAATGTACTGCATTTTTGGCTTTATCGGGCCGGTTAATAATATTCCGATTGCGCGCACGGAATAGGCGGCGCAAATTAGGATGCTCAAGCTGAAAAATATCATCAGTCCGCCCCACTTTTGAAAACCGCCAATAAGTGTATGAAGTTCCGCGACGAAGCCAATTGAGCCGGGCAGTCCTATTGCGGCTAATAAGCTTAGGGTGATGAGCAAGGAAAAGCGGGGCATAACATGAACTAGAGAACTGTAATCCTGAATATTACGGGTTTTCGTCCGCTCATACAGTAGACCAATTAATAAAAATAATGCAGCGGCGATTAATCCATGAGCGGTCATTTGTAATACTGCGCCCGTCATGCCAATTTCATTTAAAGTAGCTATTCCCAATAAAACAATACCCATGTGACTTAGCGATGAATAAGCGATCATGGCTTTAATATCGCTTTGACGCCAAGCCAGTAATGCACCATAAAGCATGCCGAACAGGGCGAGGAAAATGAATAATGGTTGAAGAATATGCGCGGCCTCTGGCAACATCGTTACGACTCTTATTAAGCCATACGCACCCATTTTTAATAAAATACCTGACAAAAGAATACTGATAGGGCTAGGTGCTTCAACATGGGCTAAGGGGAGCCAGCCGTGCAAAGGAAAAATGGGCATTTTAACGCCAAAGCCAATTAGAAAGCCTAATAGCACTAACACTTGCTCATAGCGAGGCATGTCCTGTGCTGCTTGATGCATGCTTGTCATTAAGGAACCGCCATGTTCAAGGTCATACTGACTAATCGCCAGCAAGCTGATAAGCATAAATACGGAGCCACTCATCGTGTAAAGTACAAAATTTAGACTGGCCGCATGCCTACGTTTACCACCCCAGCGCCCAATAAGAAAGAAAAGGGGAATTAAAGTCATTTCCCAGAACACATAAAATAGAGCCCAGTCTTGCGCAAGAAAAACGCCGAGCATGCCAAATTCTAATAGAAGGATGCAGATATGGTATCCCTTAACGCTACTAGAAATAGTAAAAGAGGCGAGTAAAGAAATACAAGTTAGTAGTGTTGCTAGGCAGAGCATCGGCATCGATAGTCCGTCAATGCCTAATGCGTATGCGCTGCCAAGGTGGGGATTTAGAGGAAAATATTCATTAAATTGAAGGCTTGAGTCGTGTTGGTCGAATTGACTAACTAGCCAGCAACATAGCAAGAAGGCTAGTGTCGTAAAAAAAATGGCTAAGGTGCGGATCAGTTTAAAATTATGGTGGGGTGTGAAAGCCAATAACAGAGCACCCGCTGCTGGAGTCCATAGTAGTAGGCTGAGAATCCCCATATTTTTTTTTCTCCTGTAGACTAATTATATCCAGATGCTTTCGATAGCGGCAATTATACGGTTAAGCCGTAAATTGGCAAGCCCTAGAAAATAAAGAGCATTTTTTGTGTTACAAGCAAAATTGGACCTTGTAACTTGATAGGCAGATAAAAATCTGTCGAATAAACATCCCAGTTAATCAAACTTATAATTTAATGACAAAGATAATGCTAATCAAATAAAAACCAAGCGCTTTACTGTGAATTTAAATAGTACTATAATGGTACACAATTATTTGGAGCAGATATGTTACGGTTGAGTAAGTTAACGGATTATGCAACAGTCATTTTAAGTGTTATGGCTAAACAGAGTGCCAATGTACATGCGGCTATAGAAATAGCAGCGGTTACGGGTATCGCGTTGCCAACGGTTAGTAAAATTCTGAAGCTTTTAGTTAATGCCAAGGTTTTAATTTCTACGCGAGGCGCCAAGGGTGGTTATGCGTTGGCAAGAAATCCAGAAGAAATTACGGTTGCCGATGTTATTAGCGCCTTGGAAGGGCCGATTGCATTAACTGAGTGTAGCATTTCCCTGCAAGGCTGTGAACAGGCTGCAGGCTGTGATATACGAGGTAATTGGAGCTTGATTAATCAAGCCATTCATAATGCTTTAGAGTCAGTAACACTCGCCGATATGATTAAGCCAACTTCTATTCAGGATGTTGCTTGGAAGCAAGAGTTTTTGATTCCCGTTGCCAGTTTATATCGTTAAGCAGAACAATCCGCTTGTTTTTTATTTTACGACTTTGTACTTTATAGAGAATTTTTATGTCAGCCAGTGCACAAGAAATTAACAATCTAATTAATCAGGAATACAAACAGGGTTTTGTAACTGAATTGGAAACCGATACATTCCCGCCTGGTTTGGATGAGTCAGTTATTCATCGATTGTCTAAGATTAAAAATGAACCTGAGTTTATGTTGGAGTATCGCTTAAAAGCCTTTAGACATTGGCAAACGATGAAGTCTCCAGAATGGGCATTTGTTAATTTTTCGCCGATAGATTATCAGTCCATTAGCTATTATTCGGCGCCTAAACGTAAGGAAGATGGACCTAAAAGTTTGGATGAAATCGATCCACAAGTTTTAGAGGCCTATAAAAAATTGGGCATTCCGTTGGATGAACAAGAGCGTTTGGCAGGTATTGCGGTTGATGCGGTTTTTGATAGCGTATCGGTGGCAACTACGTTTAAAGGCAAGTTGAAAGATGCGGGTGTTATTTTTTGTCCGATTTCTGAAGCGTTGCGCGAACATCCAGAGCTGATTAAAGAATATTTGGGTTCAGTAGTTCCGCATACGGATAATTATTTCGCCGCCTTAAATGCAGCTGTCTTTACGGATGGTTCTTTTGTGTATATTCCAAAAGGGGTAAGGTGTCCAATGGAGTTATCAACCTATTTTAGGATTAATGCCGCGAATACGGGGCAATTTGAAAGAACCCTAATTATTGCCGATGAAGGAAGTCATGTCAGCTATCTTGAAGGTTGTACTGCGCCCATGCGTGATGAAAATCAATTGCATGCTGCGGTAGTTGAATTGATAGCGATGAAAGATGCGGTCATCAAATATTCAACGGTACAAAATTGGTATCCGGGCGATAAGAATGGCTTGGGAGGTATTTATAATTTTGTGACCAAGCGGGCGGATTGTCGAGGGGATAATTCCAAAGTGTCGTGGACACAGGTAGAGACAGGTTCAGCAATTACTTGGAAATATCCTAGTTGTATCTTGACCGGCGATAATGCCATTGGTGAGTTTTACTCGGTCGCACTGACCAATAATTATCAACAAGCCGATACCGGCACCAAGATGATTCATATCGGTAAGAACACAAGTAGCACGATTGTATCGAAAGGTATATCGGCGGGAAAAGCTCAAAATACATACCGCGGCTTAGTCAAGGTATTGAAAAGCGCTGAAAACGCCCGCAATTATACGCAATGTGATTCCTTATTGGTGGGTGATAAATGTGGAGCACACACTTTTCCTTATATTGAGGTTAAACAACCGTCCGCTCAAATTGAGCATGAGGCTACTACCTCCAAAATTAGTGAAGATCAGTTGTTTTTTTGCCAGCAACGTGGGCTCTCAGCAGAAGATGCTGTATCAATGATCGTTAATGGTTTTTGTAAGGAAGTTTTTAAAGAGCTGCCAATGGAATTTGCAGTAGAAGCACAGGCTTTACTTGGCTTAAGTCTTGAAGGCTCTGTAGGTTAGAAATTCAATTTGTAAATGTTTGGGTATAAAGCCCTTTAAATAAAACAGGTAAAAAAAACATGCTTAGCATAAAAAATCTTCACGTTAGCGTTGGTGACAAGCCCATTCTTAAAGGGATTAATCTTGAAATTAAGGCCGGTGAAATTCATGCAATTATGGGGCCAAATGGTTCTGGTAAAAGCACCTTGTCACATATATTGTCAGGCAAGGCAGGTTATACGGTCACTGAAGGGTCTGTGACTTATCAAGGCAAAGATTTGTTAGAAATGGCGCCAGAAATCAGAGCGCGTGAAGGTGTATTTTTAGCTTTCCAGTATCCAGTAGAAATTCCTGGTGTTAGTAATATTTACTTATTAAAAGCGGCGCTTAATTCGATTCGTAAGCATCATGGGCAATCGGAAGTTGATGCCATGGATTTTTTAACGCTCGTAAAAGGTAAAGTACGTTTGTTGGAAATGGATGAGAAGTTTCTTTACCGTGCGGTCAATGAAGGTTTCTCTGGGGGCGAAAAAAAGCGCAATGAGATTTTACAGATGGCTATATTGGAGCCCAAACTTTGTATATTGGATGAAACCGATTCTGGTCTCGATATTGATGCTTTGAAAATAGTTTCAGAGGGTGTTAACTCCTTGCGCTCTTCTGAGCGTTCATTTGTGATGGTAACGCATTACCAACGCTTATTGGATTATATTAAACCGGATTTTGTGCACGTATTGGCAAAGGGGCAAATTGTTAAGTCGGGTGGGGCTGAACTCGCTTTAGAACTTGAAGAAAAAGGCTATAGTTGGCTGGAAGATAATCAGGCGGCTGCTTAATGGCAGCGATAATAGCAAGCCGTTACGCGGTTGAGTATCCCAATATAACAAAGGAATTATGCGGCCAAACAGTCTCGTGGTTACAGCAACAAAGGACTGAGGCGGTAGCAAAATTTGCAGAGCAAGGTTTCCCTACCTTACATGATGAAGACTGGCGTTATACCAATGTATCCGCTATTGAGAAAAAACTGTTTACGTCAGCATTAAAAATACCAACCAGTCAGATTGATCGCAATTGGTTAAAATCATATCAATTAAAAGATGCATGGTCGGTGGTATTGATAGACGGTCATTTTTCTTCAGAGTTATCAGAGCTAGGTGGATTGCCAGAAAAGGTATTCGTTAAGAGTATGGCGAATGCATTAGAAACGCATCCTGAGCTGTTAGAAAATTATGTTAATAAAGCTGTTAATGACAATGAGCATGGCTTTATTGCTTTTAATACGGCGTGGTTTACTGATGGTTTATTTGTTCATGTGGGTGCTAAACAATGCTTAGCGAAACCTATTCAAGTGCTCCATATCGTTACGCAGCAAGATGTACTAATAGCTACACGAACGGTCATTGTTTTAGAGCAGATGGCTGAAGCTAAAATTATAGAAACATTTGTGGGGATGGATGGCGCCTATTTATCATCGACCGTTAGCGAAGTTTTCGTAGGACAGAATGCTGACTTAACACTATATAAAACACAATTTGAATCTGAAAAGGCTTACCATTTTAGCGGTAGCTACGTTAAACAAGAGCAAGATGCGCGATTTACGCATCATAATTATGCCTTTGGTGGTTTGTTGGCGAGATCTGATATTCATACCGATTTAGGTCAGGCATCCGAATGCGAATTAAATGGTTTATATTTAGGTATAAAACGCCAGCATATTGATAGTCATACGCGTATAAATCATTTAAAGCCACACGGGATCAGTCGAGAACTTTATAAAGGTGTTTTGGATGATAGGGCTAAAGGAGTTTTTCAGGCGCGCGTGATTGTTGCAGAAGATGCTCAGAAAACAGATTCACAAATGAATAACCGTAACTTGTTGTTATCCAGTGACGCAGAAGCAGATAGTAAGCCTCAGTTAGAAATTTATGCCGATGATGTCAAATGTGGGCACGGTGTGACGGTTGGGCAGCTGGATGATAAATCGATTTTTTATCTACAATCTCGCTGTGTTGATGAAGAAACGGCTCGTAATATTTTGACCTTTGCATTTGCCAATGAAATGGTTGATAAGATCAAGATAAAAGAGTTGCACGATATAGTTTTAGAGCAAGTTTTAAGCCGATTCCCACAGGAAGGCGTTAATAAGGAGTGGTTATGACGGTATTTGACGTCCAGAAAATACGTGAGGATTTTCCTATTCTAAAAGAGAAAATCCGTAACAAAGCGTTAGTGTACTTGGATAATGCGGCTACTTGTCAAAAACCGCAGGCTGTTATTGATAGTATCGTACAGGTTTATAGTCACGACTATGCAAACGTACACAGAGGCGTGCATACGTTAAGTGTGCGCTCTACGGATAAATTTGAAGGAGCAAGGCTTAAGGTTAAAGACTTTATAAACGCCTCGAGTGAAAAAGAAATTATTTTTGTTAAAGGGGCTACTGAAGCGATTAATTTAGTTGCGCAAACTTACGGCAAGGCAAATATTAAGGCGGGTGATGAAATTATTATTACCGGTATGGAGCATCATTCTAATATAGTGCCATGGCAAATGCTCTGCGAGCAGACGGGAGCAGTATTGAAGGTCGCGCCCATTAATTTGTTAGGTGAGCTAATATTTGAAGAGTTCGAAAAACTTATTAATGATAAGACCAAATTAATTTCAGTTGTGCATATGTCCAATGCCTTGGGGACAATTAATCCTGTCAAAAAGATTATTGCGGTAGCACATAAAAAAGGAATTCCAGTTTTGCTCGATGGTGCCCAAGC